>CAIUAC010000602.1 GCA_903896985.1 uncultured Sandaracinus sp. | reverse complement strand
GGCGGAACCGCGCGACCGGCGGGCGCAGGCGGACGCGTCGCGCCAGCAGTCGGCGCGGCGGGACGGCGGAGCAGCGGCGAGAGCTCGGCGACGTCCCGCAGCGGACGCCAGTCGTCGAAGCCCTCGCGCCAGCAGAGCGACTCGCCGGTGACCGCGCCCGCGGCGATCTTGCGCGCGAGCTCTTCGCGCTTCATCGGGCCGACGGGCACCTCGTGGACGGCCACATGCCAAGCGTCGAGCGGCGTCGCGACCGACGGCCGCGCCGGCTCGACCGCCCCTGCGCCCATCTGCCTGCGAAAGTCCGCGCCGAGCGCCGACCCGGCAGGACGAGCGGCGGGCGACCGCGACGCGGGAGTGGTCGACGGACTGCCGAGCGCAGCCCCCGCCGGCCGACGCGCCCCGGCGCTCGGAGCGGCCGCAGCACGCGCCGCGGGGCCCACCTTGGGACCCGGCGCCCGCGCAGCAGGCTGACGACTCTGTGGCTCGTTCGAAGGGGCGTGGCTCGCCGCCGACTCGCTCGCGGCGTCGTCGCCCTCGCCGATGGCGCTGTCGCCCTTGACCACGATCTCGTGCTCACAGCGCCGACACTTCATACGAAGCGTGCGCCCTTCGATCTTGTCGTCGGCGATCTGATACTTCGCCTTGCACTGTGGGCAGAGGAACTTCATTCGACCTCGGTCGGCGGCTATCTAACTGCGCAGCGTCCTGCTGAGCCTGCCTGCGCAGCGTCGAGCTGGGCCTGCCGGCGGAGCCTTCTGCTGAGCCTACCTACGCAGCGTGCTGCTGAGCAGGGTTCGGAGCGTGCCCTCCTTAGAGCAAGCTCATCAAGTGGTCTTTGATCCCGCGCTTCGTCTCGTCGTCAGGAGCGGAGCCGAGCGCCCTCTCCCACATCTCCACAGCCTTGTGTTTGAAGCCCGCGCGCTGATAGAGCACTGCCAGATTCTTCAGCGCGGGGAAGTTCTTCGGAGCGAGATCGACCGCCGTCTCGAGGGCTTGAATGGCCTCGAAGATGTTGTTGTCGCGTCTACCGTAGAGCAGACCGAGGTGATAGTGGAGTCGAAAAGCGAGCGGGTCGATGCGGACGCCGCGCTTCAAGTGTTCGATGGCGCTGTCGAGATCGCCTGCCTTGAAGGCGTCGATGCCCGCCGTCAGCGCCGCCCGCGCGTCGTCCGACAGCGCATCCCCGTCGGTCCCGTCGGGCGTGCGCCCCTCCGCCGCGCGCTCGACCGCCGCGAGGACCTCCGCGATCTTGAACGGCTTCTCGAGGAACGCCTCGACCCCGTAGGACGCCTTCAGATCCTCGGCGAAGCGCCAACCCCGGTAGATCGCGCTGACCATGATGATCGGGATGTGGCCGTACCGCTTGCTGCCCTTGATGCGGCGGCAGATGTCGAAGCCGTGCACCTCCGGCAACATCGCGTCGAGCAGGATGACGTCCGGCACATGGTCACGCACCGCCGCGAGCGCCTCGAGGCCCCTCGACGCCTCGATCACCTGATAGCCGCGCTCGGTCAGCACCCGGCGCAGCAGCCTGCGGATGTCGTCCTCGTCGTCGACGACGAGCACCTTGGCGTTCGCTTTGCGCTGAGTCGTCGGCGCCGTCGGCAGGGGCGCGATGCGGGACTCGAACGCCGGATCGAGCGGGGGCGCTTTCGCCGCAGCGCCCTCGTCCTCCATGATGTCGGCGAACGAGAACTCGTCGTCCTGCGGGGGGGGCGTCTGCCCGCGGGGCGGTGCGGACGAGTTCGCGATGACGACGCCGCCGCGGTCCGGCATGGGCTCCGGCGGGAGCGAAGGCATGGCGCTCGGGGCCATCGACACCGGACCGAGGCCGATCTGCGCGAGGTAGTCGGCGGGCACGCTCGGCCCGATGTAATAGGCCTCCCCGCGCTCGAGCATCACGTAGCAGGAGTCGATCAACACCTGCAGCGCCTCGTGCAGCGCGACGTAGGGGAACGTACGCCGCCCCGTGACGAATTCGATCTCGTCGATCACGCGCCGGTCGCTCGGGTCCGCCATCGCGAGAAAGAGCCTGTCGTCCTTGACCAAGATGGGCAGGATCGAGTGCTGCTTGGCGATCTCGAACGGGATGAGCGCGAGGTTCTCGAGGGGCACGACGACCTGCGCGAGGTCCACGCCCGGCACGCCGTGCTGCTCCGAGAGCGCCTTCAGCAGGTCGACCTCGGAGACCTTGCCGGACGCAGCCGTGATCGACGCCAGCCGCTTGTCAGGGTGTAAGCGCTGCTCCTTGAGCAGAGCCTCCAATCCTGCGGTGCTGACGAGCCTCTGCTGAAGCATGATCCGACCGAGCTGCTTCTTGTCGCCGGGACCGGACATCGACCTCGCGCAGGATGGTATCGCGACCGAGCCTCGGGATTCAACGTGCGCGAGCCATGATCGGCGCGGAAATCCGCGAACGAGCTACATACCCGAGAGAATCAGGAATCCGGCGTCCTTGCGCACGAGGACCATCCGCTGGTCGGAGAGCCGCCTCGACCAGTGGTGCCCCCCGCCCATCTCGCCGATGCGGAAGCTCCCCGTGTAGGTGAGGTCCACGTAGACGCGATCGCCGCGAAGCGTCACGCGGCGGTAGCGGATCTCGAAGCGCACGTCCTCGATCGCGCTGTGGAGCGCCGTGATCTTGGTGCGCAGGGTCTCGAGGTCCACGTCGTCGCTGCCCGTCACCGTGCCGTTGTGATCGAGGTAATCGGGCGCGGCGAGCGCGAGGAGCTTGCCGACGTCGCGCGTCTCGACCGCGTGCCGATACGACTCGACGAAGACGATGACGTCGCGGTTCTCCGCGGTGTCCTCGACGTCGGTGTTCGGGATCATCGTCGCGGCGCACCCCGACGAGAGCGCAGAGGCAGCGAGCAGGAGAAAGACGGCGAGCTTCGTCATCGAGGGCACTCAACGGACGACGCCCCCGGGCTCATTCCCGCGGCGTCTCCGGCGGGCGATTCTTCACGCGCGCGGCCCGCTCGGCAAGCTATCGGTGCACGAACATCGCCATCGTGAAGATGAAGACGTCGTAGATCGCGTGCGTGTAGACCGCCGTCGCGAAGCCGCGGGCCTTGTAGAGCCCGGCGAGCGCGAGCCCGAACAGCGCGCGAAAAGTGAAGGTGAGCAGCAAGAACGAGTCGCCGAACGGCCCGACGTAGTGCGCCGCCGAGAAGATCAGAGAGCTGAGCACCGCCGCGAGCCCGTACGCGTAGAGCGGCCGAAGCTGCGTGACCTTCTTGAGCAGCAGCGCCCCGCCCGTGAAGAGCCCGACCCGAAACACGAGCTCCTCGTGAAAGCCGGCGCCGGCCGAGAGCACGATGGCGTCGATCGGCCCGACCGAGCGCGGCCCCGTCTGCATCCCGAGGAGCGCCGACGGCACGAGCCGCGTCGTGACGTAGCCGACGGTGAACGAGAGCACGAGCGCCCACACCGTGCTCTCGAGGAGCACCGGGACGAGCGCCCGCGGGTGAAGCTCTCCACGCCCGCGCAGGCTCGCGAAGGCGATCACGATCCCGATGGCGATGGCGAGCGTCAGCCCGAGGTACGCGAGCAGGCTCGCCTGCGCGAGCGCGCGCATCGGCCCCGAGAAGAAGTCCACGCCGTTGCGCGCGTCCGTCAGCAGCAGCCCGACGTGATAGACGAGGAAGACCGGCGTCGTCAGCACGAGGCTCGTCAGCGGGTCGATGCGCCGGCTGAAGTAGCCGAACAGCCCCTTGCGCGGCGGCCGAGGGACGAGCCCCTCGCCTGCGCGCCGCCGGACTGGAGTCTGCTGCGCGGGCATCTACTCGAGGGGCGTGAGGCGCACGAGGAGCGTCGAGCCGTCGACGGCGTCGCCCGCCTTGACGTGCAGGCTCTCGACCTTGCCGGCGATGAGCGCGCGCAGCTCGTTCTCCATCTTCATCGCCTCGACGATGACGACGGGCTGCTGCGCCGCCACGTCCTCGCCGACGGCGACGAGCACCTTCACGACGCGCCCCGGCATCGGCGAGCGAACCTCGCGCGAGCCCGCCCCCGCCATGCCCCCGCCGCGCTTGGCCGCGACCGCGCGCGCCCGCTCGCTCTGCACGGCGACCACGGCCCGCTGCGCGCCCGCCGCGACGTTGAGCGTCTCAGGCTTACCGCCGATGGCGACGTCGAAGACGCGATTCCCGAGGCGCAGGCTGACCCCGCCCGGCACCCCGACCGCGTCGACCTCGACGGCGGCGCCATCGAGCGTCACGGCCGAAACCCGCCCATCAGGCGAGATCTGCACGTCCACCTCGCGCTCGCGGCCCTCCAGCGTGACCCAGTACTTCATGGCCGACGGCTTCTATCGGATTCGGCTGGTGGGCGCAATCGGCGGCAGCGCGCGGAGCGTGTCGCGGGGACGAGACGCTCCGCGCGGTCCCAGACCCCGCCTACTTCGCCGTCACCTGTTGCGGCTGCACCCAGATGGACTCTCCGAGCTTCGGATCGTCCCAATCCACGCCGATCAGCCCGTTTTGCAGGGCGACGACACGCCCCGGATACCACTGCCCATTCGCGTGCTGCGCATGGACCGAGGTGCCGACCTGCACGCCACTCCCCGCCGCGACACCCTTGGCCGCCGGCGCTCCGCCCTTCGCGTACGGGTCCGCCGCGCCCTTCGCGTACGGGTCCGCCGCGCCCTTCGCGTACGGGTCCGCCGCGCCCTTCGCGTACGGGTCATGCCCCTTCTGCGGCTGCTGCTGCGCAGGCTGTCCGGCGAACTTCCCCTGCGGGGTCTGCTGCTGCTGCATCATCGGTTGTTGGTGCTGCTGCATCATCGGTTGTTGCTGCTGCTGCATCATCGGTTGTTGCTGCTGCTGCATCATCGGTTGTTGCTGCTGCTGCATCATCATGGGCTGCTGCTGCATCATCGGCTGAGGCTGCACCTGCTGCGGCTGCAGCCAGCTGTGCAGTCCGAGCTGCGGATTCGCCCAGTCGACGCCGATCGCGCCATTCTCCATCGCGACGATCACGCCCGGATACCAGTTGCCGTCCTGCCACTGCCCCAGGACATGAGAGCCAATCTGCAGGGGCGCGGGCTGCATCTGCGGGGCCATTCCCGGCATCATCCCCTGACCCGGCATCATGCCCTGTCCAGGCATCATCCCCTGACCCGGCATCATGCCCTGTCCAGGCATCATCCCCTGACCCGGCATCATGCCCTGTCCAGGCATCATGCCAGCGGCACCCATCGCCCCGGCGACCATGCCGACGGCGCCCATCGCCCCGCCCGCCATGCCCGGCATCATGCCCTGTCCCTGCATCATGCCCTGTCCGGGCATCATGCCCTGTCCCTGCATCATCCCTTGCCCAGGCGCCATCATCGGAGCCGCAGGCGTGCCACCGATCACCTGAACTTCGACGTTGGTGCCGGGGTCAATCGCGTTGTCGATGTCAGCGGTCGCGACGACGCGATACTTCACCAGGTTCGGCGTCGTGTTCGGCAGTCCCATGGGAAGTTGCACGTTGAACGGGAACTGCGACGGTTGCCCCGGCGTGCTCTGGAACGCCGTCGTCACCTCGAAGAACGGGATGACGTCTCGCGAGTGCGTCGTCTGGCGCTGCACCTGCTGTCCGTTGACCAACGCCATCTCCATGCCCGACTGCTCGAGCACGAACTTCACCTTGATGTTCGTGATCTGCTGCGCCTTCGTGCCGCCCTGGAAGATCACCGCCCCGGCGAGCGCGCCGTTGGCGGACACCTGCATCGACTCCATGCGAACCGAGAGACTGCCCCCACCGCCACTGAATATGTCGAATAGCCCCATGTTCGTCGTCTCCTGTTGCGCTCGAGCGAGCCTTCGCCTCGCTCGCCTACGTCCTCAATGACCGGCCACCGGACTCGCTGCCCCACGCAGGGCCCGGGCGATCAGCCGATCTACCAAGCTCGAAAACCGGCGCGCGGCACCCGTGCGCCACTTCCCCGCTGCGATCGACAACTCGCACGCATGATGATCGGCGAACTGTAGCTCCACGTGCACATCCCCCGGCGTGCGCGGATGTTCCGGCGCGCTCAGGGCGCAAAACCCTCGGAGCGTCGTGGTCAGTTGCTCCACCTCGGCGGCAGAGAGCGACGCCGCCCCGGCGCGGTCGCGGCCTGAGTTGCGGCTGTCGCGGCGCCGATAGGACAGCCGACCATCGCGGAAGAGCGTGAGGCGCTCCGAGGTGAGGAGGTCGAACCCACCGTTGGGGCTTGGCGTCGTGGAGACCACCGGGACGAGCTCCCACTCGAGGAGCAAGTCCGGGTCGAGACGCTGCGCCGACGCGCTCGAGGGAGCAGCGGCAGCCACCGCCGCGAGCGCGCAGGCGAGCACCGCCGCGCGCGCGAGGACGGCGGCGGGGAGCACGAGCGCGGGCGCGGAGACGGGTCGCATGAGAGTTCACCTCGAAGGACGAAGAGCCGAGTGGAGCCCGCTCGCCTAGAAATTCCCCGCCGACTTCTTCGCCGCCGCGCGCTCGCGCCGCGCGTGCTTCTCCGTCACCTGCAGCTTCCGCTTGGCGACCTGCTCCGGCGTCGGCTTTCGTCCGGGGAGCGGCGGCTGCTCGACGTGATGCTCGGCGAACGCGCCCGGCGCGGTGCCCAGCTCGAAGAGCGTGATCTCGCGCTTGCCGCGGTCGCCGAGGCGCAGCGGCATCACCGCCGCGCCGATGCCGGCGCCGACGTACACCGCGCCGTGCGGGGCTTTCTCGGTCTGCCGCGTGCCGTAGAGCCCATGCACGTAGCGGTGTCCGGCGAGCTTGCCGATCGCGAGCTCGTGCAGGCGCGCGAAGGTCACCTGCCCCGCGTGCGTGTGCCCCGAGAGCACGAACGGCACGCCCGCCGCCCAGAGCGCGTCGGCCTCCTCTGCGATGTGCGAGAGGCCGAGCGTCGGCACATCGTGCCGCAGCCCCTTCAGCGCCGCCTCGCGGTCCGCGTGCCCGGTGTACGCGTCGTCAAGCCCGAGCACCTGCAGGCGCTCGCCCCGGAGCGTCAGCAGCGTGTTCCGGTTGTCGAGCACCTCTGCGCCCGCGCGACGCAGCGCGCGTCGGACCTCGGTCGCGCCCGACCAATAGTCGTGGTTGCCGAGCACCCCGAGCACCGGCGCCTCGAAGCGACGCACGACCTCGTAGAGCTCGTCGAGGTAGCTCTGGCTGTGGCAGACGAAGTCGCCGGTGATGACGACGAGGTCCGGGCGCTCGACGTTCGTCTGCTCGACCGCGGCGAGCTGCACCCGCATCGGCGTCACGCGCCCGACGTGCAGGTCGGTCAGGTGCGCGACGCGCAGCGGACCCATGCGCCCGACGTAGGCAGCAGGGCCTGCGAACGTGCGCAGCTCGATGCCGACCGGAGACGGAGGCGGCTTCACAGGGGAATCAATGTACCGCTCGCCGTCGCCCAAGCTAAGCGTTTTTTGCGTATCATCGCGCACATGATCAGCTTCCACGCCGACCCGAAGATCGCAGAGCAGCAGATGCACGCGATCATCTTCTACCTGACGACGTTCGGCTACATCGACGGCGACTTCGATCAGAGCGAGAAGCTCTTCGTCCGCGAGTACGTGCGCAAGCTGGTCGAGCAGCGCGTCGCGAGCGGGATGCCCGGCGGAGATCCGGCGCTGAAGGCGGAGCTCGTGCAGAAATACACGACGCACTTCCACGAGGTGTTCGAGGGCACCGACAAGACGGTGAAGGATCTCTTCACGGAGGCTGTGTCGGAGGGAGAGGATCAGAACCACTTCGTCCACTCGAAGCTCAAGCTGCGCTGCTTCGAGATCTTTCAGAGCTTCGATGCCGCGGGGCAAGAGGCCCTGATGGAGACGATCGACGAGCTGATCATGGCGGACGGCACCGCGCATCCCGCGGAGGTGAAGTTCCGCGCGGAGCTCTCGGCGCTGCTCGAGGCGGACCTCGGCATCGAGCTGATCGACGAGGGCGGGCACGGCCGCACGAGCGTCTCGGTCCGCGAGAAGACGAAGCTCCAGGCCGATCACGCGCACCCGTTCTTCGACCAGTTCGAGCACCACTACTCGCGTGATCCGGAGAAGATCACGACGCAGGTCGCGGCGGATCTCGGCCTGATCGAGCGGGTCATGCGCACCTTCGAGCATCAGCGAGAGGGCAACGAGGGGCGGCTCGTCGGCAAGAAGACCGTGAAGGAGTTCGCGGGCTCCAAGCCCTTCCTCGATGGGCACGTCTACGTGCTCCCGGCGACGCACCCCGCGGGCTACGAGCTGACGGTGCTCGGCGACCTGCACGGCTGCTACTCGTGCCTGAAGGCGGCGCTGATGCAGTCGCGCTTCCTCGAGAAGGTCGAGGCGTTCCGCAAGGACCCGGAGCATCACGCCGACCCGAAGCTCGTCCTGCTCGGCGACTACATCGATCGCGGGATGTTCTCGCTCAACGGCGTGTTTCGCACCGTGATGCAGCTCCTCGCGACGGCGCCCGATCACGTCTACGCGCTGCGCGGCAATCACGAGTACTTCGTCGAACACCAGGGCAACATCTACGGCGGCGTGAGGCCCGCGGAGTCGATCAACTCGCTGAAGCCACACCAGCCGATCGACGTGTTCCGCAAGTACAGCAAGCTCTTCGACGCGATGCCGAACACGCTGCTGTTCGATCAGACGATGTTCGTGCACGCCGGTATTCCGCGGGATCGCCTGATCAAGGAGCGCGTGAAGGATCTCTCCGGGCTCAACGACTCGGAGGTGCGCTTTCAGATGATGTGGAGCGATCCCTCGAGCGCCGACGTCATCCCGGCGGAGCTTCAAGAGACCTCGGCGCGCTTCGCGTTCGGGCGGCTGCAAGCGCAGGCGTTCTTGCAGCGCTTCGGGCTGCACACGCTGATCCGCGGTCACGAGAAGGTCGACGACGGCTTTCACCGCGTCTACGACGACGCGAATATGCTGCTGATCACGCTCTTCAGCGCGGGCGGCGAGACGAACGACGATCTCCCGCTCGACTCGAGCTATCGCAGCGTGACGCCCTCGGCGCTGACGCTCGCGTGGAAGAACGGCGAGAGCACGATCACCCCGTGGGCGATCGACTACGAGACGTACAACGACCCCAAGCGCAACGCGTTCTTCAAGGTGCCGGCGGAGCTGCCGCAGCTGAAGTAGCGCGCGCGCCGGCGTCGCCAAGCCGCTTCACGCGGCCACCGCGCGTCGCGTATGCTGCGCGCGGTGAGACGGGGAAATCTGGAACCTGGTGAGCTGTTCGCCCGGGACTTCCGAGTGGAGCGGCGGCTCTCCGAGGGCGGGATGGGCACCGTCTACGTCGCGAGGCAGCTCTCCACGAGCAAGCTGCGCGCGCTGAAGCTGATGCACCCGCAGCTCGTGCCGGACGCCAAGAGCCGCGCGCGCTTCGTCGAGGAGGCGCGCATCGGCGCGCGCATCGCGAGCGAGCACATCGTCGAGGTCGTCGCCGCGGGCGTCGACGAGGAGAGCGGCGCGCCCTGGCTCGCGATGGAATTGCTCGACGGGGAGGACCTCTTCGGCGCGGTCGAGCGGCGCGGGCCGCTGCCGCCTGCGGATTTGCGCGAGGTCTTCCTTCAGCTCGGGCACGCGCTCGCCGCGGCGCACTCGCAGGGCATCATCCATCGCGACCTGAAGCCCGAGAATCTGTTCATCGCGCGCGCGCTCCGGCGGGACGCGGTGTCGACCGTGAAGGTGCTCGACTTCGGCATCGCGATGAGCACGCCGGCGTCGGGGCGGGCCGTCGTCACGACCGCGATGGGCTCGCCATTTTGGATGGCGCCCGAGCAGGCGCGCACGGGCGACACGCTCGATCCGTCGACGGACGTCTGGGCGCTCGGCCTGATCGCGTTCTATCTGCTGAGCGGCGTCATCTACTGGCGCACCGCGCACGCGGAGCACGCGGCGGCGACGGCGGTGCTCGTCGAGATCTTGATGGATCCGCTCGACCCACCGACGCAGCGGGCCGCCGAGTTCGGCTCGCGCGGCTGGCTCCCGCCGGGCTTCGACGAGTGGTTCGCGCACTGCGTGAACCGGGACCCGAGCGCGCGCTTTCGCGAGGCAGGCGCCGCGGTGCGCGCGCTGACGGGCTTGCTCGCCTCGGCTGGCGCTTCGTCCTCGACGCTCAGCCTCGCCGCGACGGCGCCGGCGGGGGCCGACCCCGCGCAGGTGCAAGCGGCGATCAACGCGCGCCTGCCCGCGACGCGCGCGTCCGGCGTGGCGGCGCTGCAGACCAGCGCGCCCTCTCACGCGACGGACGCTCCCGCGCCCACGGGACGACGCTGGCTCGGCGCAGCGGTCGGCGCGGCGCTCCTCTGCACGGTCATCGCGGGCGGCGCAGGCTGGTGGCTCGCGGGTCACGGCACGCCCGCCCAGGCACCGACGCTGACGCCGCTCGCGCCGACCCCGCCGCCCCTCGCGCTCCCCACGCCGAGCGCGCCGCTCGCCGCGCCTCCCAGCGCTGCGGTGGGCGCCCTCGCGGTCCTGCGCGGCATCGCGACGCCATCGCCCTCGCCCGCCGCCTCGCACCATCTCCACCCCGGCTCCGCGACGCAGGCTGACCCGGCCCAGCCAACCGCATCAATCAGCCGCGTC
>CAIUAC010000601.1 GCA_903896985.1 uncultured Sandaracinus sp. | reverse complement strand
GAGCAGCCCGTGCCGCACGTGCCGCAGTTCGTCAGGGAGTTCAGCGAGGTCTCGCAGCCCGTGGAGTACACGGCGTCGCAGTTGCCGAAGCCGCTCGCGCAGTTGTCGAGCACGCAGGTGCCGACGTCACAGCGCGTCGCGGTCGCGTTGGTCGGTCGCGGACAGAGCACCAGCGGCGAGCCGTCGTCCGGGATGCCGTTGCAGTTGTCGTCGATGTTGTTGCAGGTCTCAGCGGTCGACGTGCCGGGGACGCACGCCGCGGCGAGACCACCGACGCAGCGCTGCACCGAGCGCTGACAGGCGCCGAGCCCGCAGGTGGTGAGGTCCGCGGGGTCGTCGAGGTTGTCACAGCGCCCGGCGGTGGTGTTCACGCACGTCGCGGCGACGGGCGCTTGGCAGGAGTCGTTGCAGTCGATCGTGACGGCGCCCGGCAGCATCGCCGGGCAGAGCGTCGCGGCGGAGAGGCACGCGCCGCTGCCGTTGCAGGTCGCGCGCGTGTCGTCGACGTCACGCTTGCCGTAGCAGCGCCCGAAGCCGTCGAAGGAGTCGAAGTAGGCGCCGCACGAGAAGCCCAGGCACTCGCTGTCGGGGTCGTTCCCGACGGGCACCGCGGAGCAGCGACCGACCGAGCCCGGCAGGTTGCACGCCTGGCAGGTGCCGCTGCAGCCGGTGTCGCAGCAGACGCCGTCCGCGCAGCTGAGCCCGTCCGTGCAGTCCTGGTTGCGCGCGCAGACGCCGCCCGCCGGACGGTCCGTCACGCAGCTTCCGCTCTCGCAGTGGGCGGCGACGACGCACGCGGCGTCGTCCGCGCACGAGGTCGGGCACGCAGGCGGCGGCTGGTCCGCGAGCCCGCTGCAGAAGAGCGGCAGATAGAGCCCGCACTCGAGGGCGCGGACCGAGGGAGTGCAGGCGCTGTCGTCGGGGATGCCTGTGACGACGTCACACTGGAAGCCCGCGGTGCACGAGACCTCGCCGCGCGCGCCCTGGCACGTCGCGGTGTTCGTGCAGACGGTCGCGGAGCCGGTGCCGGTCGCGTCGCAATCGGTCGCGGTGACGCAGCAGCGGCCAGAGTCGCAGCAGTAGCCGTTCTCGCAGTGCGCGGAGCTGCAGTCGGTGTCCTCGTTGCATGCCGTGCCGTTCGAGAGGTCCGGGATGCACGCGGCGAGGTCGCAGTGCGCCGTGCCGACGCAGAAGCGGTCGTCGTCCCCGAGCATCGCTGGGTCGCAGGAGGTCGCGCAGCGCGTGCCCGCTCCGGCGCCGGACTCGCACGTGAAGAAGCCGCACGGCGTGACCGTGCCCGCGCCACACATCGCGTCGACGCAGGTCGCGCTCGTGATCGACGAGTACGCCAGGCCATCGGCCGAGCCGCAGCGCCCGGTCGTGCAGTCGGTCGGCGGCTCGTCGACGGTGCCGTCGCAGTTGTCGTCGGTGCCGTTGCAGATCTCGGACGCCGACGAGTTGATCGCGTGCGCCGCGGCGACGCAGGCGAGGCAGGCGGTGTCGGTCGAGGCGCACGGCGCGCCGTCGGCGCTGCACATCGCGCCGTCGCTGCAGTCCGTGCCGACGCAGTCGATGCCCTCGCCGTGCAGGTCGCCGTCGTGGTCGACGCAGCAGAAGCCGCCGAGCGGCGCGCAGAAGAAGCCGCCGAACGCGAGGTCCTCGGTGCAGTAGAATCCGCTGAGGCAGGAGGGGAGATCCGGATCGCAGGTCGGGACGCAGGCGAAGCTGCCCGTCGCGACCTCGCGACAGATGCGCCCATCGAGGCACTCGGTGTCCGCCGTGCACGCGCCGCACATTCCCACGGTGGCGACGGGACCGGCGTCGGCGCCGCCGTCGTCCATCCCGCCGAGGTCGTCGGACATCCCTAGATCGCCGGACGCGCCATCGATGGCGCCATCGCCGAGCGCGCCGTCGAGGCCGCCGTCACCGTGAGGACGGACGGGCGCCTTGTTCGCGGCGCACGCCGCGAAAAAGAACGCTGAGAGGGTTGCAGCCAACAGGACCGGGCCCGAGAGGAAGAAAGAGCGCTGGGAGATCCCATATCGACGACGCATGGCAGCACCTCGCACTGGCCAGGGTACAAAATACCTCGACCGGGCGAAAGGTCCGTCTTGTGGACAGGTGTTGCTGGGGCGTCCCTTCGACCGGAGGGCGTTTCCAGAGTACCTTCGGCGGCGATCGTGCCCGACGCCCCCGTCGGACTCCACGGCGTGGAAGACGGGAACCTCTGATGGCCGAACAATCTCCGACGATCTACGCGAATTCGAACGAGCCCTCCTGGGGCCGGGCCATCGCGACAGCCGAACACGACGACCGCCGCGAGTACATCTTCGAAGACGGCTCCAGGCGCACGTTTCTGCGGACGAGCCGCGTGATCGTCGCTGCGGTGCTCGCTGACGACGAGCGCGCCGCCGTGCTCAAGCTCCTCGCGAAGAAGGCGCCCGCCGCCACGGCGAGCAAGCCGAAGAAGAAGCGCGTCCTGAAGAAGAAGGTCGCCGCCGCCGAACCGAGCTGAGCTCGAGGCGCGCGCTCGGGGCTCGCCTGCTGGCCGCGGCGCCGACGCCGTGGGAACTCCGGGCTCCCCGGAGGTTCGCGTGCCCGTCATCGTCAAGTCCGTGCTCCTGCTCGTCGTCGCGAACGTCTTCATGACGTTCGCGTGGTACGGGCACCTCGACAAGCTGCGGGATCGCGCGGTGTGGGTCGCGGTGCTCGTGAGCTGGGGCATCGCGTTCTTCGAGTATTGCTTTCAAGTCCCTGCGAACCGCCTCGGCTACGGCGCGCTCACGCTCGGGCAGCTCAAGGTCACGCAGGAAGTGATCACGATGGTCGTGTTCATGGGCTTCTCGTTCTTCTACATGAAGAAGCCCCTGTCGCTCGACCTCGTCTACGCGACGGCGTGCCTCGCGCTCGCGGCGTACTTCGTGTTCCGCGGCGGCGCTCCCGCGACGCCCTGAGCTGGCGAGTCACTCCTCGCGGTGCGCGACGCTCACTCGTAGCGGACGCCGTCCGCGGGGAGGAGCCGCGCCGCCCACCAGCTGGGGACGAGCGTCGCGGTGATGCAGATGGCGAGCGCGATGACGACGGTCATCAGGAACTCCATCGGGCTCGTGCGCACCGGCAGGTGATCGATGAGATACACCTTCGGATCGAGGGGGAAGCGATACATCGTCAGGTAGGCGCAGATCGCCCCGCCGACGACCAAGCCGAGCAGCGTGCCGATGACGCCGACGACGGTGCCCTGCAGCAGGAAGATGACGAGGATCGCGGAGTCCTTCGCGCCCATCGCCTTGAGGATCGCGATCTCGCGCTTCTTCTCGAGCACCACCATGATCAGCGTCGCGACCACGTTGAACGCGGCGACGAAGATGATCGTCGCGATCACGAGGCTCAGCATGATCTTCTGGATCTCGAGCGCCGTGAACAGGTTGTGGTTGAGCTCTTTCCAGTCGAGCGTGTGATACGGTCCGCCGCCGAGCATGCGCTCGAGCTTGCGCGCGACCGAGTCCGCCTTCTCGAGATCGTGCAGGCGAAGCTCGACGCCCGTCACCGTGTCGCCGCGGTCGGCGAGCGCCTGCGCCTGGTAGAGGTCGGCGTAGACGAGGCGAGTGTCGTACTCCTGAAAGCCCGCCTCGAAGATGCCGACGACGCGGAAGTCCTTGCTGCGCGGGGCGCTCGTGCCGGGACGCCAGAAGCTCGAGTCGATGCCGGCGAGCGGCGAGATGACCTTCACCTCGTCCCCGACGACGATGCCGAGCGTGTGCGCGAGCGTCACGCCGACGATCAGCCCGGGGAGGCGCCCTTCGCGCGCGCGGAGCGTCGCCTCGGCGTTCATCTGCTCGACGTAGGCGCGCTCTTGGTCGTCGCTCGGCAGGGCGAGCCCGCCGTCGGGCGCGCCGTCGAGCAGCGCCTGCATCTGCTCGGGCGTGAGCACGGTCTCGTCGGGGAGCGCCTCGGCGACGAGGAAGCCCGCCTCTGCGTCGGCGCCTGCGTCGGGCGCCGCGGCGAGCGCGTTTCCGGCATCGGCGCCTACGGGCTGCGCCTGACCGGGCGCGCAGTCGGGGTCCCACACGGCGCAGTGACGCGCGGGCTCGGCGACGCCCGCGGGGACGCCACCGTCGAGGGCGTCGCTCGGCGCGGCGAGCCCGGCGTCGGCGGAGAGGTCGCTGAGGAAACGATCGAGGTCGACGTCGTCGGTGCCGAGCGCGGCGCGGTCGAGGTCCTCCGGGCGAATCGGCGGCCCAGAGCCGGGCAAGCGCAGCCCGTCGAGGCTGCCGGAGATGATCTGGCTCGGCAGATCGAGCACGCTCGGCATGAGCCCGGGGTCGATGCCCTTCACCAGGATGCCGCTCAGCCGGTCGCCCTTCGCGAGCATCATCTCGTCAATCTCGAAGGGCGCCGCGCCGGCGACCTCGGGCATCGCGCGAGCGCGGGCGACGACGTCGCGATACTCCGAGAAGTCGAGGCCGTAGCGCAGCACGAGGACGTGCGCGTTCACGCCGAGCACCTTCGTGCGGAACTCCTCTTGGAAGCCCGCTGTGATGCTCATGACGGCGAGCAGCGCCGCGACTCCGAGCGCCACGCCGGTCACCGCGATCGTCGTGATGACGGAGATCGTCGAGCGCTTCTTCGAGCGCAGATACCGTGATCCTATGGCGACCGCGTAGCGCATCGAGGGCGTGCCTCTATCACGCGGGCCGAGCGCTGACCAGACACGCGCGCCTTGCCGGTACCTCGCGTACGCGCCTGCCGGACGCTATGCTGCGCGCTGAGGTCTTCGCTTTGTCGTACGCCCGCTTCCTTCTCGCTGCGCTCGCGGCAGCAGGCCTGCTCGTCGTCGACGGCTCGCTCGCCGGCTGCTCCTCGGGGCGCGTCTCGACGCCGCAGCCGCTGCCGATGACGGACGGCGGCCCCGTCGTGCCCGCGCGCACGCTCGCCCTGCTCGACGCGCCCGGGCCGCGCACGCTGCTACTCGGCGAGACGCTCGATTTCGCCGTGCGCTACGCGGAGTCCGACGGGAGCGCGGTCGTCGGAGAGACGGTCTCGTTCGCGATGGTCGGCGTCGCGCACGACTCCTCGCTGAGCGGCACCTCCGTCGTGACCGACGCGAGCGGC
Organism: uncultured Sandaracinus sp.; assembly: GCA_903896985.1. Taxonomy (GTDB): domain Bacteria; phylum Myxococcota_A; class Polyangia; order Polyangiales; family JADJQN01; genus CAIUAC01. Next base: position 369 of record CAIUAC010000601.1, on the reverse strand, counting down.
ACGGCGCGCGGCACGCTGCTCGCGGGGCGAACGCCGGCGTCCTTCCGCGTGCGCGCGTCGGCGCTCGGGGCCGCGCCCGCGACCTTCGACGTCGCGGTCGGTGATGGGGGCTTCGGCGCAGTGCGGGCCGAGGTGCGCTACGCCGGGACGCGCGCGATCACGGCGCGTTTCGTGGCGATCTACGGCGGGGCGACGTGCGCCGACACGATCACCATCGCCTCCCCCGACCGCGAACAGCCGCTCGTCGAGGTCGACTCCGCGGCGCGCTTCGCCGCGCTGCCGGCGGGGATCCGCTATGCGCTCGTCGCGCGCGGCGAGAGCGACACCGGCGTGCAGCAGACGCGCGGCTGCGTCGACGGGGTGCTCGTC
>CAIUAC010000600.1 GCA_903896985.1 uncultured Sandaracinus sp. | reverse complement strand
TCGTACGCTCGCCGCCGCCATGCCCGCACCGCTCCCCGCCGACCTCCTGCGCGCCCTCCGCGAGCAGTTTCCCGCAGACTTCGCGAGCGCCGACGCCGCCGACCTCGTCACCTATGGCCAGGATTGGACGCGCGTTCACGCGCCCAATCCCGCGCTGATCTGCTTCCCGCGCACGACGGCGGAGGTGAGCCGATTGCTCGCGCTCTGTCACGCGGCGAAGGTCGGCGTCGTGCCGTCGGGCGGGCGCACTGGGCTCGCGGGCGGCGCGGTCGCGAAGGACGGAGAGATCGTGCTCTCGCTCGAGCGCATGCGCGCGCTCGGGCCCGTCGATCCGCTCGCGCTGACGGTGCGGGTGCAGGCGGGCGCGATCACCGAGTCCGTGCACGCGCACTGCGCCGAGCACGGGCTCACCTGGCCGGTGGACTTCGCCTCGAAGGGCTCGTCGCAGATCGGTGGCAACGTCGCGACCAACGCGGGCGGCGTGAAGGTCATCCGCTACGGGCTGACGCGGCAGTGGGTGCTCGGCCTCGAGGTCGTGCTCGCGACGGGCGAGGTGCTGGAGCTCAACGGCGCGCTCGAGAAGAACAACACCGGCATCGATCTGCGGCAGCTCTTCATCGGCAGCGAGGGCGTGCTCGGCGTGATCACGGAGGTGACGCTCAAGCTCGCGCGCCTGCCGGGGCGCCTCGAGGTGCTGCTCGTCGCGCTCCCTGACCTCGCGGGCGTGCTGCGGCTCTTCGGCGAGGCGCGGCGCGGGCCGTTCGTCGTCTCCGCCTACGAGTTCTTCACCGACCGCTGCCTCGCGCGGGTGCGCGCTCACCGCAAGGTGCGCGAGCCGTTCGCGGCGTCGAGCCCGTACTACGCGCTGCTCGAGGTCGAGGGCGCGGAGCCCGCGGCGCTCGAGGAGTGGCTCGGCTCGCTCGCCGAGCGCGAGCTGCTGACCGACGCGACGCTCGCGCAGGACTCGACGCAGGCGCGCGCGCTCTGGGAGCTGCGCGAGGGCATCAGCGAGTCGCTCTCGGCGACGGGCTTGCCGCACAAGAACGACATCGCGCTGCCCATCGCGGAGCTCGCGCCGTTCTGCGCGGCGCTCGACGCGCTCTTCGCCGAGAGCTGGCCCGACTTCGAGATCTGCGTGTTCGGGCACATCGGCGACGGCAACCTGCACGTCAACGTGATGAAGCCCGAGCGCCTCGAGAAGGACGCGTTCCTCGTGTTCGCGCACGAAGCCGACCGCGCGATGTTCGACCTCGTGCGCCAGCACCATGGCTCGATCAGCGCCGAGCACGGCGTGGGGCTCCTCAAGAAGGAGTGGCTCTCGTACACGCGCACGCCCGGCGAGATCGCCATCATGCGCGGGCTCAAGGGCGTGCTCGATCCGCACGGGATCCTCAATCCCGGCAAGGTCTTCTGAGCCCTCCGAGGCGCCGGCCCGCGTCACGCTGCGGTTGCATTCGCCTCCCAGGCGTGTAGTTGCTCCTGCGTGGTTGGCGCGACCCTCACGCACGCGACGCAGCCGCTCCTTCGGCGGCTCGCGGCCGCCCTGCTGGTCCATCCGGGGGAAGGGCGCCGCACCTCGCTGCTCTTCGTGCACCTGATGCTCGCGTCGTCGGTGTTCGTCCTCGGGCGCACCGTGCGCGACACGCTCTTTCTCTCGCACTATTCGATCCGCGCGCTGCCGTGGATGTTCGTCTTCTACGGGCTCGCCTCCGCGCTGACGGTCGTCGTCTACGACCGCGTCGCCGGCAGGCTCCCGCGGGACAAGGCCATCGTCGCCTGGTCGGTCCTCGGCATCGGCAGCTACCTCGCGACCTGGGGCGCCGTGCGGGCGGGCTCGACGCTCGTGTTGCCCGTCTTTTACGTTTGGTCCGAGGTCTTCGCGAATCTCCTGATCTCGCAGTTCTGGACTCAGAGCAACGACCTGCTCGACGCCCGCGCTCAGAAGCGCCTGCTCGGCACGATCGGCTCTGCGCGCGTGCTCGGCGTCGTGCTCGTCGGCCTCGGGACGGGCTGGATCGTGCGCGCCGTCGGCACCGAGCAGCTGCTCTTCGTGCTCGCGGGGCTGCTCGTCGCGGTCGCCGTGCTCGCGGTCGTCATCGGTCGAGAGCCGCGCGCGCCCGTGCCGAAGGCGCGGACCCGCCTCGCGAAGCAGCCGCCCCGCGTGCTCTCGAACCCGCACGTCGTCGGGCTCTCGCTGATGCTGCTCTGCGCCTTCACCGCGCTGACCATCGGCGACTATCAGTTCAAGGCCATCGCGCGGGAGGCGTACACGGGGGACGAGCTCGCGCGCTTCTTCAGCTTCTTCTACGCGGGCACGGGCCTCCTCTCGTTCGTGTTTCAGCTCTTCGTGACGCCGCGGCTCCTGTCGCGCTTCGGAGTCGGCGCGGGCATGAGCGTGATGCCCATCGTCTTCGGCGCGGCGTCGGCGCTGCTGCTCGGCGTGCCGCACCTCGCCATCGCCACGGTGATGAAGTTCGCCGACAACGGCTTTCAGTACACCGTGCACGACACGACGATGCAGGCGCTCTACGTGCCTTTCCCCGCGGCGACGAAGGCGCAGACGCGCGCGTTCCTCGACGCGGTGGTCAAGCCGCTCGCCTATGGGATCGGCGGGCTCGTGCTGGTCGCGCTCGCGGCGGCGCTCGGCCCTGTGCGGCTCTCGCTCGTCGCCGTCGCCGTGACGATCCCGTGGCTCGCGCTCATCCCGCTCGTGCGCGGGCGCTACCTCGCGGCGCTGTCGCGGACGCTCTCTGCGCGTGGCGCGGCGGCGTTCGAGCACGAGGCGGTGCTCGACGCCGGCGCGCAGCTCGCGCTGCGCCGCTCGCTCGAGGCGGAGGACCCGCGCATCGCCCTCGCGGCGATGGCGGAGCTCGGCGCGGCGGGCGGTGAGCTGGCGCGCGCGACCTGCGAGCGCCTCGTGACGCACGCAGACCCGGCGATCCGCGTCGCCGCGCTCGGG
>CAIUAC010000599.1 GCA_903896985.1 uncultured Sandaracinus sp. | reverse complement strand
CGTGCACACTTACGACTCAGCAGGAAGAAACGGGGGTTCGCCGTGGACACCATGAAGACGATTGCTGATGTGATGACTCGCGACGTCGTCACGCTGTTCGAAGAGGACAGCCTCGCCGACGTGGCGGAGGACTTCGCCCGCTATCAGTTCCGGCACATTCCCGTGGTCGATGACGGCAGGCTCGTCGGCATCGTCAGCCAGCGCGACATCCTGCGCGTGACGCTCGGCCCGACGGCGCACTCGCCCACCGACCGGACACGCGAGGCGCGCTTCCGCGACGAGACCTTCGTGGAAGAGATCATGCAGCCGGAGCCGATCACGGCGCGGAGCGACGAGCCCCTCGCCTCTGCGGCGCGGCGGATGCTGGACCACAACATCAGCGCGCTCCCCGTCGTGGACGCGGGGGGGCAGCTGGTGGGGATCGTGACGGTGCAGGATGTGCTGCGCGAGGTCGCCAACGATCTGTAGAAAGATGTCGAGCCACCGCGCATGACCGACCCCCAGAATCACACCAACGGTCGCTGTCGCATCGTGCTCACCGGCGGCCCTGGCGGCGGCAAGACCACGGCCGCCGACCTCTTTCGGCGAGAGATCGGCGCGAGCGTCGTCGTCGTCCCCGAGGCGGCGACGCTGCTCTTCTCCGGCGGCTTCCCGCGCTCCGCGGAGGAGTCTGCGCGCAAGTCGGCGCAGTGCGCGATCTACCAGGTGCAGCGGCACCTCGAGGACGCGCAGTCGGCCCTCTACCCCGAGCGCATCTTGCTCTGCGACCGCGGCACGGTGGACGGCGCCGCGTACTGGCCGGGCGAGCTAGGCGGCTTCTTCGACGCGGTCGGGAGCAGCGCCGAGCGAGAGCTCGCGCGCTACGACGCCGTGCTCTTCTTCGAGAGCGCGGCGGTCGGTGGCATCTCGGTCGAGGGCGGCAATCCGACGCGCATCGAGTCGGTCGAGCAGGCGCTCGACCTCGACCGTCGCCTGCGCGCGCTCTGGGCGAGGCACCCGCGGCTCGTCGTCGTGCCGCACAACGCGTCGTTCGTGAAGAAGATCATGTTCGGCCTCGCGGCCCTCGAGAGCCTGGTCGCGCAGCTTCGCTGACGCGCAACTACGCTGACGCGCAACTACGCTGACGCGCGGCTACGCTGACCCGCAGCTACGCTGACCCGCTTACGGAGCCGCGCTCAGCGCAGCGCCGCGAGCGCGTCGCCGATACGCTTCAGGCCCTCGCGGATCAGCTCGGTCGAGGTCGCGTACGACAGCCGCACATAGCCAGGCGCGCCGAACGGCGTCCCCGGCACGACGGCAACCCGCGCCTCCTCGAGCAGCCACTGCGCGACGCTGACGTCGTCCGTGAGCGTGTGCGACCCGACCGTCTTGCCGTACAAGCCGACGACGCTCGGGAACGCGTAGAACGCGCCCTCCGGCATACGGCAGCGAAGGCCCGGCAGCGCGGCGAGCCCACGGACCATCACCTGCCTGCGCTCGTCGAAGATCGCGTGCATCGCGTCGAAGGCGTCGTCTGGCCCCTCGAGCGCGGCGAGCGCGGCGAACTGCGCGACGGCGGTCGGGTTCGTGGTGCTCTGGCTCTGCACCATGTCGACGGCGTCGCAGATCACCTTGGGCGCGAGGATCCAGCCGACGCGCCAGCCGGTCATCGCGTGCGTCTTGGAGACGCCGTCGACGATGATCGTGCGGTCCCGCAGGTCGGGCGCGACCTCGAGGAGCGAGCGCTGCTCGAAGCCGCCGTACACGAGGCGCGAGTAGATCTCGTCGGTGATGAGCCAGAAGTCGTGGCGACGCGCGACCTCCGCGAGCGCCGCGAGCTGCGTCGGCGTGTACGCCGAGCCCGTCGGGTTCGACGGCGTGCAGAGGATCAGCGCCTTCGTCCTCGGCGTGAGCGCCTGCTCGAGCGCGGCCGCCGTCAGCACGAAGCCGTCCTCCTCGCGCGTCTCGACGATCACCGGCGTGCCCCCGAGCATACGGACCTGCTCGGGGTAGCTCACCCAATAGGGCGCGGGGATGATGACCTCGTCGCCCTCTTCGTAGAGCGCGAGCGCGAGGTTGAAGAGCGAGTGCTTGGCGCCGACCGAGACGACGATCTCGTCGGGCGTGTGCACCAGGCCGCCGCGGCGCTTCTTCGAGTCCGCGGAGATCGCCTCGCGCAGCTTGGGCATCCCGCGCACGGCGGTGTAGTGGCTCGCGCCCTCGTCGATCGCGCGCTTCGCCGCCTCGCGGATGTGCGCCGGCGTGTGGAAGTCGGGCTCCCCGAGGCTGAACGAGATGATGTCGATGCCCTGCTTGCGCAGCTCCGCAGCGCGCTGCGAGATCGCGAGCGTGGCGGAGGGCTGAACGCTTTGGAGGCGCGTGGCGAGGCTGCGGGTCAAGGCGGGTGACTCCTGTGCGAACCGCTGCTGGAAACCGTGGCGACGCAGAGCCCGCTCACCCGAGCGTCTCTATCACGAAAAAGGCGCCCCGAAGACGCTGTGCGTCGTTCGGAGCGCCTCGTTCGAGCCTAGGGCTCTCGGCTCAGCTCAGATCAGGATGACGCCACCCTCCGGCGGCACGACGATGTACACGTTGCGGAAGTCGAGGTCCGCGACGCCGTTGCCGACGACGACGATCTTCGCCTGGTGAATCTCGGTGTGCGTCGGGGTCGGGCGCGCGTCGTTCCAGAAGTCGATCGTGAACTCGACCTGGGTGCCCGGGATGACCTGGTAGAAGGTCGTCGCGTCCTTCGAGGTGTAGGTGACCCCGGGGATCGGGCCGATCTCGCCCGCCGGGCCGTAGCCCTCGACCGGCACGATCGACTTGATGAAGAGCGTCGCGTCGAAGCCGTCGGGGTTACCCGCGACGTTCTCGGTGCGGGTGCTGACGTCCTGCGGAGTGCCGCCGACGAGCGAGGTGATGCCGTTGATGATCTGGTCGGCCGTCGTCGACGCCGCGCCCGTGAACACGAGCGGCGAGCCGTCCGAGCGCACGCTGCCTGTACGGGTCGCCATCGCGCTCATGTCGGGGCCGGAGCTGGCGTAGCCGACGTTGGCGCCGATGAAGCGCGCGCCGATGGCGTTCATCGCGTCCACCGCCTGCCCGAAGTTCACGGGACCGGTGATGCCCGAGTAGTCGTTCGCCGGGTCGATGCCGTTGTGCCAAAGCGCGTCCGAGACGAGCACGACGATCGGCAGCGAACCCGGGCGGAAGCACGGGTAGCCGCGGCGCACGCCCATCTCGTCGGGGACGCTCGGGCAGGACTGCGGGCGGATGGTGCTGGTGCCCGTCGCGTCGTCCGTGTACGTCATCCCGAGGCCGGTCGCGGTGAGGTACACCGCCGCGGTGTGCGACTCGGGGCCGTCGTTGCCCGCGTTCGCGGAGAGCGAGAGCGCGGCGTTGACCGCGCCGAGGTCCGACGTGATGTTGACGAGGTTCGCGTAGGGGACGTCCGGGCGCCCACCGTAGCCGCTCGAGTCACCGTACGGGCTCGTCGGGAAGTCGTCGAAGCGCCCGACGCCGAACTGCACGTCGCGGACGAGGCCAGACACCGCCGAGGTGATCGAGATCAGCGACGAGTTCACGTCGTCGATCGCGGTCTGCATCGAGCCCGTCGTGTCGATCAGGAAGTAGACGTCGGCCTTCGAGACGTTCGTCCCGAAGCGGAGGAGGCGCGGCACATGGTCCCCGTTGTACGGGAGCACGACGAAGTAGTCGGTCGGCGCGACCATGCTCGTCGGGTCCGTGGGGCTGGTGCCCGCCGTGATCTCGACGAGGTCGGTGAAGCCGTCGCTGTCGGTGTCCGGGTTCGTCGGGTCGGTGCCGTGGGCGACCTCGTCGATGTCGAGCACACCGTCGTTGTCCG
>CAIUAC010000598.1 GCA_903896985.1 uncultured Sandaracinus sp. | reverse complement strand
GCGTGTCGTCCCCCGCCGCGCGCTGCACGTCGTTGCGCACGATCGCGACCTCGGCGCCGCGCTTGGGCGACTCGGGGGGCGTGATGCGCGATAGAAACGTGCGCGCGCCTTCCACGTCGCCGTCGACGAGGGACATCCGCGCGAGCTCGAGCAGAGTGTCGGCGACCCGCGACATCCCGAGCCGCTCGAAGGTGCGGTGCGCCGCCTCGAACGCCGCGCGGGCCGAGCCGACGTGCCCGAACGCGGCCTCGACGCGGCCGCGCAGGAGGAGCCCTTCGCCAGCGACCGACGGCGGCAAGCCAGCGCCGCCGACGTGCGTCGCGAATTCGCAGAGCGTGCGCGCGCGGTCGCGGTCGCCGATGCTCAGGTAAAGCTCGCCGAGGTTGTTGGCGACGCGGGCGAGCATGGCGCGGTTGCCGAGGCGCTTCAGCAGCGAGACGGCCTCGTTGTAGAAGCCCTGTGCGCGCGCGTAGTCGTGCCGCAGATGCGCGAGCACGGCGAGGTTCTCCGTCGCGATGGCGCGCTCCCGCGTGTCGCTCGCGGCCGTCGCGACCTCGATGGCGCGGGTGAAGCTCTTCTCCGCGGCCGAGAGGTCCTGCGTGCGGAGCATCGCGACGCCGAGGTTCGTGAGCGCCTGCGCCTCTTGCCGCCCGAGCCCCGCAGACTGCGCTAGCGAGCGGTTCTCGTCGAACAGCGCCGCGGCGCTGCGCGCGTTCTTCTGCGCGAGGGCGACCTTGCCGAGGGTGTTTCGCGCGGAGATCGCCAGCGGCAGCGCGCCGACCAGCCCCGCGGTCGCGAGCGCGCGCTCAGCCCAGGACTGCGCCTGCGCGTACGCGGCGCGCTGATAGTGAAGCTCCGCGAGCCCCGCCTCGACCTCGGCGGTCTGCATCGGGTCGCGGCTCTCCTCCGCGAGGCGGCGCGCGTCTTCCAGGGCGACCGAGGCGTCCTCGAGCACGCCCGAGAGCGTGAGCAGATCTCCCACCCGGCGCGCGGCCGTCGCGTCCGAGGGCGCAGCCTCACGGGCGAGGGTCGCGTGCCGCAGCGCACGGCGGTAGTCGCCGGTCATGCGATAGAGGTCGGCGAGCTGCTCGCGCAGCGCGAGCGGGATGGTGCTCGGGAGACGCGCGCCGTCGACGCTCCCACCGTCGTCGAAGGCCGTCGCGGCGCTGATCACGCGCTCGAGGAGCGTCGCGGCTTCCGCGTGGGCGTGGCGCGCGGCGAGGGACTGCGCGGCGTGCATCGCGAGCGGCACCGCGCGCAGCAGGTTGCCCGCGGCGAGGGCGTGGTGCGCGGCCTCTTGCGCGTCGCCCTCGTGGGCGAGGACCTCGACGCAGCGGGCGTGCAGCTCGCGCGTGCGCTCGAGCGTCAGCAGGGAGACGCAGCCGTCGCGGTCCGCCTCTCGCGCGAAGTCGAAGAGGATCGCGCCGTCGACGATCGTGCGGCGCACGATCTCGGTCCGCATCGGCTCCGAGCGCACGAACTCCGCGCGCGCCGTGGCGTCGACGGACACGCCGCAGACGCGCGTCAGGCGGTCCACGTCGCTCGGCCCTCGCAGCACCGCGAGCGCCTCGACCAACGAGCGCGCCCCCGTCGAGAGCTGCGCGAGCCAGCGGAGCAGCCGCGCCTCGCGCGTCGGGGGCTCGGCGTCGAGCAGCAGGTCGATCGCCTCCGGCAGCCCGCCCGTGCGCTGGAGCACTCGCTGCACGGTCTCCGGCGACTGCAGGAGCGCGCGCACGCCGTCCGCGTCGAGCGTCCCGACCGGCACGCGCGACGACGCGGGATGGCTGATCAGCTGCGCGAGGGCGCCGCCAGGCTCGACGCCCCCCGAGAGCCCGTCGAGCGGCGAGCGCAGGCTGCCGATGAAGAGCGCGTGCAGGGCGTGCTTCGCGGCGTCGCCGTCGCCGAGCGGCGCGGCTGTCTCGAGCAGGAACGAGAGCACCGCGAGCGTGCCCTGATCGGCGCGCTCGAGGTCGTGCAGGATGATGACCGGGGCGCGCACGGCGGCGACGTCGCGGAGCAGCCCGCGGATCGCGTCGAAGAAGCGGATGCGCTTCTCGAGCGCTTCGGCCTCCGAGACCGCGCCCTGGGGCGTCGGCCGCGCAAATTCGAAGGTCGCGTCGACCTGCCGCTCACCGTGGAGGTGCCAGAAGCGGTGGCAGCCGTCGTGGCAGGCGAGGTCGCTCGCCTCGATCGTCGGGGTCGCGCCGACCTCGCGCAGGAAGCGCAGCGCCTGCTCGACGACCTCGGCGAACGGCCCGAACGCGCGCCCCGGCTCGCAGCGACCGTCGAGCACGACGCCGCCCTCGAGCCGGACCCGCATGCGGAACTCCCCGAGGATGCGGGACTTCCCCACGCCGCTCGGGCCCTCGAGCCAGGCGACGCGCTCGCCCTCCGTTCGCGCTTCGCGATAGAGCGCCGCGAGGCGCCCCAGCTCCGCTTCGCGGCCGACACACGCTGACGAAGACCCGTGCTGCTCCATGCGTTCGGACTCCCGGGTGGTACGCACCGCGCCACCAGACCCCGGAGCGTAGGGTGCTCCAGGAGGTGACACAAGGAGACGTAGGTGGCGCGAGCTCGGCATCGAGCCCGAGCCTAGTGCAAGCGCCATGCGCGCCGCGCCGTCCGACGAGGCGCGCGAGATCATTGCGAGATCCGCAGCGGCCTGGGCCGCGCGGTCGGTCGCGCCAGTCGCGCCGTGCAGATCTTGACGAGCCGGAGTGTGCCGCGCGCGTGCCTCGCCCGAACGGCGGGCAGCGCGCTCTCAGCGCTGCGTCGCGAGCTCCGCGAGCAGCTGATCGAGCTTGGCGAGGAGCGCTCGGTTACCGTCCTGCGTGTGGCGCTGGAGCGCCTCCGCGTAGCCGTCCACGCGGCCGAGGAACGCGTCGAGCGCCTCGCGCGAGACCTCCTCGTGGTGCTCGCCGTAGCCGAGCAGCTCGAGGTAGCGCGCGCTGACGATCTGCTCGAAGTGCTTCACGATCGGGATGCTGTACACGGGCTTGCCGAGGTACACGGCCTCGCCCATCAGCGTGAAGCCGCCGCCCGTGATGACGGCGCGCGCGCTCGCGAGGTCGTCGATGAAGCCGGCTTCGGAGAAGCGGCGCAGGAGCACGTTCGGCGCGTAGCGGAGGTCGTCGCCCTCGGCCACGGCCTTCTCGGCGATGCTCGGCGGCAGCGGCGAGTCCGGGCGCAGAAAGCCGTAGACGTGGAAGGTCGTGTCGAGCGACGCGAGCACGTCGAGCATGGCGAGGTTGCTGGCGCTCGTCTGGTACACGAGCACGTGCGCGCCCTGCGTCGCCCGCGCCTTCGCGGAGAGGATCTCCGGCCGCAGGATCGGCGGAAAGAGCGAGGTCTCCTTGCGGTACTTCGGCTTGATCGGCGGGAAAAAGAACGTCGTGACGAGGTAGTGGCGCGCGCCGCTCATCTTCGTGCGGATCAGGCGCCGCGCGAGGTCGAAGTCACCGTGGTAGTCGCGCACGACCTCGCCGCTCGCGTTCTTTCGCTCGAGCACCTCGTCGGGGTGCTGGAGCAGCGGGATCGCGTGCTGGTTGTCGACCGAGAGCAGCGGCTTGCCGTGCGCCTTCGCGTAGAAATAGGCGAACGACTCGAAGTCGCTGATGACGGCGTCGGCGTCGAAATTGCGCACTTCGCGCACGTAGGCGTCGACGTTGTCGAGCGCGTAGCCAGCGCCCTCCGTGAGGATCTTCATCGCAGTCTTGTCGCGGTCGACGGCGTTGTCCTCGTAGAGGAGCGCCAAGCCGCTGATCTCGACGACGTCTTCGAAGTGCTTCGAGAGAAACGCGTGCGCCCGCCCGCTGACGACGATCTTCAGCGTGTGACCGCGCGCCGCGAGGTGCTCGAGCACGACCCTCGAGCGCACCGCGTGACCCATCCCCTCACCGACGACTCCGTAGAGAATCTTCATGTCTCGCCTCAGTCCCTGTAGTCGTCGATCTCGATGCCGTAGCGCTTCATGTAGCGGTGCACCTGCATCCGCTCTTTGCCGAGCTCGCGCCCGACGGCCGCGATGTTGCCCTTGTGCCGCGCCAGCAGCGCGCGGAGCGCTGGCTCGCTCGGACCGCGCTGCGAGCCCAACGCGCCAGTCGGCGGCTCGCCGGCCGCGGAGGGCGGGGCGGCGGGGCCCTGTGCGCGCGGGGCGGTCGGCTCGCGGCGGGCGTGCGCGTCCACCGCGTGCCGCACTTGCTCGGGGAGATGCGCGAGGTCGAGCTCCGGCCGGTCGGCGACCGCGAGCGCGACCCGCACGGCGCTCTCGAGCTCGCGCACGTTGTACGGCCAGTCGTAGTGCGCGACGGCGAGCATGAACTGAAACGTCACGCGGGCGTCGGGCTGCCCGGCGCGCGCGAGGAAGTGCCGCACGAGGCGGTAGAGGTCCTCGCGTCGCTCGCGCAGCGGCGGCAGCGTCGCCGTGAACTCGCGCAGGCGCGCCAAGAGATCGCCGCGGAAGCGCCCCTCGGCGACGAGCGCGTCGAGGTCGCGGTGCGTCGCGCACACGACGCGTACGTCGACGCGCTCCGCCTGCGTCGCGCCGAGCGGCGTCACCTCGCGCTCTTGGAGCACGCGCAGCAGCTTCGACTGCGCGTCGATCGGCATATCGCCGATCTCGTCGAGGAAGAGCGTGCCGCCGTGCGCCGCGCGGACGAGCCCGGTCTTGTCGGAGGTCGCGCCGGTGAAGGCGCCGCGCCGATAGCCGAAGAGCTCGCTCTCGATCAGCTGCGCCGGCAGCGCCGCGCAATTGATCGCCTGAAACGCGCCCTTGCGGCCGCTCTGCCGGTGCAGCTCTTTCGCGACGAGCTCCTTGCCGGTGCCGCTCTCGCCGCGCACGACGACGCTGATCTGCGTCGGCGCGATCTTCTCGAGCGCGTCGAGCAGCACGTCGACCTGATGCCCGCCGACGAGCAGCGGGTCGGCGATGTGATGCCCCGGTCGATGCGCGCCCGGGATGACCGTCCCGTCGATCCGATAGGCGCCGTAGGCGTAGACGCCGCGCGGCGCGTAGCGGAGCGTCGTGTCGCCGATGCGCACGACGTCGTGCGGAATCAGGCGATGGGCCTCGACGCGCCGCCCGAAGACGATGACCCCGTTCGTCGAGCCGTTGTCGAGGATCCACCAGCCATCGCTGCGCAGCTCGACGCGCGCGTGCAGGCGCGACACCGCCGCCTCGTGGATGGTCAGGCTGTTGCCCGGCTCGCGGCCGATCGTCACGCGCTCGCTCGCGAACGCGAGGTACGTCGGTAGCGACTCGAAGAGGCGCGAGTAGACGAGCACGAGGCCCGGCGTCGGGTTCTCCGGGCTCGCGATCTTGTCGGTGCTGACCGTCTCGAGCGACGCAGTCGTCCAGCCGCTCTGCGAGTCTCCAGGGCCCATCGACACGCCCGAGGCTAGCAGAGTCGAGCGCAGACCGTGCGCGGGAAGGCGCGGCGAGGGACACGCGTCCGGGGACACGCCCCGGCCTGTCAGCCTCGGCGCGCGCGCTCTGCGCGAGCGGCGCCGGTGAGATCTGCGACGAGCTCGGTCAGCTCGTCGATCGCGAACGGCTTGCGTAGGACGGCGTCTGGCTCCGCCTCGAGGGCGTCCGGGAGCGCGCGCCCCGTGGCGAGGATCGCGGGACCGCGCAGCACGCCGCGGGCGCGCAGGTCTGCGAGTACGCGGTCGCCGCGGAGGTCGCCGAGCGTCAGGTCGATGAGCGCGACCTCGAACGGCCCTTCGAGGGCGTGCGCAGCGGCGCCGGACTCGACGGCGGTGACGAGCGCGCCTCGGCGCTCGAGCGTCGTCGCCACGAGCTCCCGGAGCGCGGCGTCGTCCTCGACGACGAGCACGGCTCGACCGGCGAGCCCGCCGCGCGGGTGAACGCCGGTCTCTCGCAGCGCGCGCAGCGGCGCTTTGCCCCGGACGGCCGCTGACGGCGCGGACTTCCGCGTGGCGCCAGCGCGCGGCAAGACCACGACTGCGCGGAGGCCGCCCCCGCGCCGCCCCTCGAGCAGGATCGTGCCCCCGAGGCTCTCCACCGAGCGCTTGACGAGCGGTAGCCCGAGGCCCGTTCCCTCGGTCTTGGTGGTGAAGTACGGCTCGAAGGCGCGCTCTCGGGCCGCGGCGTTCATTCCGGGCCCGTCATCGCAGACGGTGACGCGCACGCCGCGGGGCGTGCTCGTGACCCGGAGCTCGACGAGGCCACCCTCCGTCGCCGCCTCGAGCGCGTTCTTCGTCAGGTTCCAGAGGACGGTCCAGAGCTGCCCGTTGGCGTCGTGGACCGGCGCCTCACCGCCGACCGCAGTGTCGAGGCGCACGCGGCGGGACGCAGCGAGCGGGCCGAGCGTTCGGCCGACGTTGACCGCGAGCGCGGCGGCGTCGGTCGCGACGCTCTCCCCAGCCGAGGCCGCGCCGCGTCCACCCGCGGCACCGAGCAAGCCGCGCGCGGCGTCGCGCGCCGAGCGGGCGCTCGTCTCGATTCGGTTGAACGCGTCGTCGATGCGGTCTCGCTGGCGCTCGCCGCGCCCAAGCTCCGCCCAGCCGGCGATCGCCGAGAGCGCGTTGCCCACCTCGTGCGCGACCTCCGCGGCCGCGTCCACGAGGGCGGCGCGCCGCTCGACCTCGGCCGACGTCGCGAGGATGACCACACAGACGCCGCCCTGTGCGCGGGGCAGCGCCACGACGCGCGCCGCGTCGAGCGAAGCGCTCGCGGCTCGTCCGTCCCGCGCTGAGGCGAGCGCGCGTACGAGTCGCTCGTCGTCGTCGCGGCAGCCGACCAGCCGGGCCACCGTGGTCGTGAGATCAGTCGACGGGGCCGCTCCGACGAGCGCTCGCGCGGCGTCGTTCGCGAGGAGCTTGCCGTCGACTTCTTGTTCGAGGAGCGGAAGACCGAGCAGGGCAGCGGCTTGGAGGAGAGCGTTCATGGCTGATGAGAGCGTTCTTTTCCGACTCTAGCGGCCGCGTGGGGAGCCTGTCAAAGCGGCGCTCGCACTGCCGCGTGACGCTCCCGGCAGGGCTCGTGGTCGGTGCCTCGCGCTCGGCGCTGTTTGACCCTGCCGCGCTCGCACGTCTATTCTCGTCCCGTGGTGCCCCTCTGCGCGCCGACAGGAGAGCCGATGCTTCGCTTTCGTCCAGCCGCGCTCTGCGGATGCCTTCTCGTTCTCTTCGTCACGCCGGCGTGCGCTTCCGGCGCAGGGGACCGCGACGGCGGGGGCCCTGGGACCGACTTCGGCGTTCGGCTGGACCTCGGGGTGGGCGCGGACCTCGGGCCAGACCTCGGCCACGATGCCGGTCCGCCGACGTCCTGCGTTCCGGGCTGTGCTGGCGTCGAATCGTGCTGCGGGGGGATGTGCGTCGACCGCAGCACTGACCTGATGAACTGCGGCACCTGCGGGACGGTCTGCGGCGTCGATCAGGAGTGCGCGGCCGGCTCGTGCCGGACGGTCTCAGTCTGCGCGCCGACGTGCAATCCCGGCGAGATCTGCACCGCGACGCCGACGGGCAACGTCTGCAAGTGCGGCGCGGGCAGCGGCTGCTCGACGGGGCAGAGTTGCTGCACCGGCGCGTGCGCCAACCTCCTGACCAGCACTCGCAACTGCGGCGTCTGTGGCACCGCGTGCCCGGCCGGGCAGGAGTGTGCAGCGGGTGCCTGTCGAGCGCCCGTCACCTGCACGCCCGTCTGTACGGGCGGGCTGACGTGCGCGAGCGGCGCGTGCGTCTGCGGCACGACCGGCGCGGCTTGCCCGGCTGGCTACAGCTGCACCGGCGGCACCTGCGTCGCGCCGACGTGCAGCCCGGCGTGCACCGGTGGCCTCACGTGTTCGGGCACGACCTGCGTCTGCGGCACGACGGGCGCGGCTTGCCCGGCGGGGCAAGCGTGCACCGGCGGCACCTGCGTCGCGACCGGCCTCTGCAGCGGCGTGATGTGTATTCCGGGCGTCGAGACCTGCTGTGGAGGCTCGGTCTGCTGCCTCGTGTGTCTCCTCGGCTCCTGCGTGCTCTGACGGCCGCGGGCGCGCGGTTCTGCTACCGTCCGCGCGCCCATGAGCCACGATTCTTCGCCCTCAGAGAAGCTCACGCTCGAGCAGGTGCGGCACGTCGCGAAGCTCGCGCGGCTCGCGCTCTCGGAACCGGAGCTCGAGACGATGCGCGAGCAGCTCTCGCGCATCCTCGGGCACGTCGCCTCGCTCGACGCGCTCGACGTCGCGGACGTGCCGCCGACCTCGCACGCCGTGCCGATGCAGGCGCCGCTGCGCCCGGACGTCGTGCGCGATTCGCTGCCTCGGAGTGAGCTGCTCGCGTCGGCGCCCTCGACGGAAGCAGGCGCGTTCGCCGTGCCGCAGGTGATGGAGGGCGACTCGTGAGCGCGAAGGAGATCGTTGGGCTCGGCGTCGTCGAGTTGGCGGACAAGGTGCAGGCGGGGGAGCTGAGCGCGGTCACCGTCGCGCGCGCGTTCCTCGATCGCATCGCGCACCTCGATGGCGGCGTCGGCGCGTTCTTACACGTGGACGGCGAGGGCGCGCTCGCGCAGGCGGCGGGGGTCGATCGCCTGTCGCCCGAAGAGCGCCGCGCGCTGCCGCTCGCGGGCGTGCCCATCGCGCTCAAGGACAACCTCTGCACGCGCGGCGTGCCGACGACCTGCGCCTCGAAGATCCTCGCGGGCTATGTGCCGCCGTACGACGCGCACGTCGTCGAGCGCCTACGGGCGGCGGGCGCGACGCTCCTCGGCAAGACGAACATGGACGAGTTCGCGATGGGCTCGTCCAACGAGAACAGCGCGTTCGGCCCCGTGCGCAACCCGTGGGATCGCACGCGCGCGCCGGGTGGCTCGTCGGGCGGCTCCGCGGCGGCGACGGCGGCTGCGTTCGCGGCGGCTGCGCTCGGCAGCGACACGGGAGGCTCGGTGCGGCAGCCGGGCGCGTTCTGCGGCGTCGCGGCCCTCAAGCCGACCTACGGGCGAGTGTCGCGCTACGGCCTGATCGCGTTCGCGTCGTCGCTCGACCAGATCGGCCCGTTTGCGCGCACGACGCGCGACGCGGCGCGCGTGCTCGGCGTGATCGCGGGGCACGACGCGCGGGACGCGACGAGCGTCGAGCGCGCCGTGCCCGACTACGAGGCCGAGTGCGGGAAGCCGCTCAGCG
>CAIUAC010000597.1 GCA_903896985.1 uncultured Sandaracinus sp. | reverse complement strand
CGCGGGTCGTAGAGCACCTCGGCGAGCTGCACGACACGGTCATCCGCGCGGGGATGGGCCTCATCCTCCAGGGCGTGTTTGCGGGCCCGCGCGACGGCCCGCCCGACATCACGCTGATCGGGACTGGGCCCGACGCGTTCCGCGGCTGCGACGACCCGGTCGCTGAGCTGCTCGGGGCGCTCGCTGGGCGGATCCGCGAGGACGTCGCCGCGATCGAGGCCCTCGAGTCGAAGGGGCGACCGCGGAGCTGACCTGCTCGGCCGCGGGGCGCAGCGCCTCGTGTTCGAGCGCTTCCTCGCGACGCAACGTGGCAGCCCGAGCGCTGGGCGTGGCGTCTTCGCTCACCTGGCTACGGCCCGCACCGCCGGCTCCCAAGCTGAGCTCGGACGTGCCCTCGCGCGCGGCTGATCGCGGTGTAGTTTCATCAGTCTCGGCGGTGGCTTTGCGCGCGGTTTCGCCCCAGAAACACCCGGCATCCCGCCAGTCACGCGTCAGTCACGGCTCACCCCTCAGAGTGTTCCCCAGGTGAAGGCAACTAGGCCCCACCGAAAGGACACCATGGAACCGAATACTGTCTCTCTCAACGATGTTCCCGGCGCGGTCGGTGCGCTCCACGATGCGCAGGTCGACATCTTCTACCGGCCTGAGGTGTCGCTCCGCGAGGGCGCCGGGCGGAACTTCTCCAAGACGCCGTCGAAGCCGCAGCGCTTCGTCGAGCACGTCGCCGCGGCGGCGCTCGCGCCGTACGTCCGTATCCGCAGCGACTTCGAGGCGCTCGAGAACGCCGACTTCGAGCGCGCTCACACGGCGGCGTATGTCGAAGCCTTCTTCGCGGGGAGGGAGCCGTACGCGCGCAGCAATGGGCTGGCTTGGTCGCGCGCTTTCGCCGAGTCGGTGCGCTACACGAGCGCGAGCCTCGTGCACGCGGTCGACGGCGCCATCGCCAATCCGCGGCGGGTGACGCTGTCGCCGACGGGCGGCTTTCATCACGCGCGGCCGTCGGGAGGCGGCGGCTTCTGCACGTTCAGCGGGCAGGTGATCGCGGCGGTCCGCGCCTATGAGCGGCACGGCGCGGTCGGCGCGTGGGTCGACCTCGATGGGCACTTCGGGAATTCGATCGAGGACTCCCGAGAGTTCGCGCCCGTGTTGAATCAGGCCGTCCCGCAGGCCGTCCACATCAACCCGAGCGGGACGGGGCAGCGGTACCTCGAGAGCCTGCGCGAGGGGCTCGATCGGGTCGGGGAGCACGTCCTCAGCGGGGCAGTGACCTACGTCGCGTTCGCTCACGGGGCGGACTCGCACGTGTGGGATCAGCTGAGGGGGCAGTGCTCGACGGCGCAGTGGTTGTGCGCGAGTCAGTTGGTCTATTCCGCCATCGCGGATTGGTCGCGGCACCTTCGACGTCCGGTGCCGGTGGTGCTCGCGCTCTTTGGCGGCTATCGCGACGACGACCCGCGCAGCGTCCTCGAGCTGCACGCGGCGGACCTCGCGATCGCGCTCGCCACGCTCGGGGGCGCGCCTATCGAGTACACGCCTGTCGTCACTCGGCCGTAGGGAGCAGGTTCGGCAGGTCTGAATCGCACGGTGGCTGGCTTTGCAACTGGTCATGAACCCGGAACGCGAAAGGAACTCTCCATGGCCTCCACAAACCATTATTGGCTCGCGCACAAGATTCGACTTCTGCGGGCGCGCGAGGAGGGGTGGCGCTATGCGGCCGCGTACTTCGAGGACGGCCAGGCGCGCGTGTACGCTATCAGCCCGACGAACGGGGAGATCGCGCGCGTCGCGGTGGGGGTGTTCATGCCGAAGGAGATCGCGCCGCTGCCGCGCGTGCTCGTGGGGCGGGCGTGCACGGGTTGGGGAGAGTTCTTCTACCTGGAGTTGCATTTCATCTTCGACCCACAGTCGAGGCGCTTCACGTGGGACATCGAGGACGAAAAGGGCCAGCCGCTCGACGGGGGCGCCGGCGTGACGAGCGGGCGCGGGACGAAGGCGTGGTTCAACGCGCTGCGGGCGCTCGCAGCCCAGGGCGCCGAATTCGCGAGCGTGCTCCAGTGTGAGGCGGACTACTGCAACCGGCCTTCCACGGAGGGTGCGCACCATTTTGCGCCGCGCCGGCGCAGGAAGTAGCGGTGGGCGTCAGTTTGCGGCGGGGCTCGTCGGCCGGTACCGCACCTGGCCGCAGCATCAGGACGAGGAGAGCGACGCGGGCGCCAGCCGGGGACGGCGCGTGCTAGAGACGGCCGTGCTCTCAATCCCCCTCTGCGCACCGTGAAGTTCGTCGGTATCGACTTCGGCTGGATGCGGGGCGCGAGCGGCGTCGCGCTGCTCGAGACGGACGACGGCGCCACGACGGTCACGCTGACGGATGTGCGCGCGCTCCCGGATACAGGCGCGGTGCTCGCTTGGATCGACGAGCACGTCGGGCCCGAGGAGTCCGCGCTCATCGCCGTCGACGCGCCGACGGTGATCCCGGCGGGCGTGAAGATGCGCCAAGTGGACAAGCTCACTCACACGCACTTCGGGCGCCAGCACGGAGGCGCGTATCCCGCGAATCTCGAGCGGCCTTTTGCGAAGAGCACGACGGGCTTTGGTGGGGCGCTCGTCGGGCGTCGCTACCAGCACGCCGCCGAGATCACTGCGCAGCATCCGGGGCCGTCGTGGATTGCGCTGAGCCGCCGCCGCCGTCACGCTCGCCCGATGCGCCTGCTGCACGTCATGCTCCGCGTCGGTGAGCTGAAGCGCTCGATCGACTTCTATGTTGAGGCGCTCGGGATGCGGCTGCTCCGCAAGAGCGATTATCCGGACGGCAAGTTCACGCTCGCGTTCCTCGGCTATGGGCCCGAGGAGTCGAATACGGTGCTCGAGCTGACGCACAACTGGGACACCGCGTCGTACGAGCTCGGCGGCGGCTTCGGGCATCTCGCGGTCGCCGCGCCTGACATTCACGCGGCTTGCGCGCGTATCCGCGCGGCGGGCGGCACGATCACGCGCGAGCCCGGGCCGATGAAGCACGGCAAGACGGTGATCGCGTTCGCGACGGACCCGGATGGCTACAAGGTCGAGCTCATCGAGCGGGGGTGAGCTGGGGCCGGGCGCCGTGTGGAGTCGTCGACTCGGCGGCGCCCCGCGCGGGGCGCGAGCGTGGCCCGTCAGTCCCGCGGAATCGCCTTCTCGAGCGCATCGACTGCCGCGCAGAGGAAGCCTTTGAGGCACTGAGTCGAGCAGAAGCGGAGCTCGTACTGGCCGAGGGGTGCGTACTCGACGATGGGCAACTGCGCGTTGGGGCGCCCGCCGCCGCCGTGCCAGAAGAGGCTGAGGAGTCCGATGCAATCGCTGGCGACGACGGCCGCCTTCGTGTCGGGGTCGGTCACGCGCAGGGCGCCGCCTGCGAGGATGGCCATCGGATGCGGCGAGAGGAGGGCGAGCTTGTCGCACTGCGGGCAGCGGTGCGTCGACGGCCAGGTGCCGCTTTCATAGAGGACGGGGAACTTCATGGGGTGCCGTTTTCTCGTATGCCCTGCCTCCTTACGCGCACACCCGAATCAGGCGAGAGTCCGCGCTCGGAGGAGGGAGCCACACTGGCTCCTGCGGGTGGTCAGGTTTGTTCACACTGTCGACGTGGCGCGACTCCTCCGACTATTCCCACTTCTTGGCCGTGTCCGGTCCCACGCTGTGCGGTGCGCGTGGCGGTCCGCGGCCGAGCTGCTGCGAGCTACGCGCTCAGTCCGGGATGAGTCGAGCGCAAGGCGTGATCTACGCGGCGCGGCACAGCGAGGGGCTCGGATTGGGAGGGAATGAGGAGGTGCGACTACCGTGGCTGGAACTTCGGACACCTCCCGTCGTTCACGTCTCGGCAGTACCGGGACTGGTTCTCGGTGAAGTACTCGCCACCGAGGTCGTTGGAGCCATAGGGCTTCGTCTTGCCGTCGTAGGGGTCAACCTTCGTCGGCAGGGGCGTCGCCTCGCAGAGATGGTTGTACCAGACGTGCTCGCGAGGCGAGTCGGGCTCGCGGTTTATGAAATGCACGCACTGCGTGCAGACCGTCGCCTCCGGCTTCGGCTTCCGCTGATTGATCTGAAGAATGTCCGCCATAGTCGTTTCTCCTCTTTGTTTGGAATGCGCTATCGAGTCATGATGACGTCGCACTCTCATGCTCAAGCATGAAAGGCAGATGCGCCCTGCCTCCTCACGGCAGCGCTCACCGTTCCGCACGGCTCACCGTGCCTGCCGACGCGCTCAGCTTGCTCGCCGCGCCCGGCGCCGTGACGCTCAGCCGCTCCGCGGAAACGTATCGAAGTCGTTGGGGTCGAGGCCGATTCTGCGCAGGATCTTGTTCGAGATGGGTGAGTTCTCGAAGTCGCGGATCAGCCAGAACCCGGAGCCCATTCCGGCCACTTCACCTATGAGCTCGAACGACCACTTCGCATAGAGATACTCGCCGAAGTACAAGCGGCGCGTGATGGTCGCGGAGACGATGCGACGGTTCTCGTCCCAGTGGTGCCGCCCGCACTTCGTCGTGAGCGTTGGCTCCGCGCCGAGTTCGTTCAAATCCTCCAAGAACACGGAGGCGCGCATATAGGTGGGATCGGTGTACTCGCAGGCGTCGGCCAACGGCAGCCCGAGGGCGCGCAGCCCGCGGAAGGCCGCGGCAATGGGCGCTGGCAGTCCGGGCTTTCGCTTGCGAGCGGGCGTCGACGCCTTGCCGCCTGACCGCGACGGGGTCGCCTTTGGGGGCTTCGTCTTCGGCGTCGCCGTCTTGGCAGCGACTGTCTTCGTCGCGGTCTTGGCAGCGACTGTCTTCGTCGCGGTCTTGGCAGCGACTGTCTTCGTCGCGGTCTTGG
>CAIUAC010000596.1 GCA_903896985.1 uncultured Sandaracinus sp. | reverse complement strand
GGTGCACAGCGCATCCGTTTTCTCTGCCTGGTAGCGGCCCCAGCGGGCGTGACGCGGGTGCACGAGGCACACCCCGACGTACCGATTATCTGCGCCGCTCTCGACCGCGAGCAGGCGCTCCATCACCTCCGCGCGATCGCGCGGGTTCGCGTCTGGGCCGACGAGCTGCACGAGCATCTCGAGCAGCGCGCGGTCAGACGGCGCGAAGTCGAGCGCCGAGCGGATCGCGTCGAGCGAGTCGTCGCGGCGCCCTTCGATCTGGAAGAGCGCGACGAGCTTGAGCGTGAGCTGCGCGACGGTCTCGGCGTCGCTGCGGTCCTTCGCGCCGTCGAGCTGCCGCTGCACGAGCTCGAGCAGCTCCGTCGAGCTGCCGAGACGCTGCAGCACGTCGCCGAGCACCGCGCCGGCTTCGGCGTGGTCGGGATCCTCTGCCAGGATGTCCCGAAGCTGCGCGGTCGCCTCTTTGTCCTTCTTCTTCTCGAGGAGGAACTTGGCGAACTCCATGCGCACGGCGTTGCGGTCCGCCGGATCGAGCAGCGCATCGACCGTGCTGCTGACGTGCGCGGCGAGGCGCTTTCGGTCCCCGATCTCGCGGTAGACGGCGAGCAGCGGCGCCCAGACCTGCCGGTCCGCCGGGTCCCGCTCCTTCAGCTTCTCGTAGGTGTTTGCGGCGATCTGCAGGTCGCCGCCCGGCTGCGAGGCCAAGCGCGCGAGCTCCAGCCCGAGCGCGAACGCGTCCTCCGGGTAGGCCGCCTCGACGGCGACCTCGAGCCAGCGGAGCGCGCCCGGCAGATCGTCCGCCGCGCGCCGCCGTTCGGCGAGCTGCGTGACCGTCCAGAGCGCCGCGGCGAGGCCGTCGATCGTCGCCCGCGCGACCTCGACGCCGCGCTCGAGCAGCTTCTCGGCGCGCGCCGCGTCGCCCGCTTGGCCTGCGACGTCCACGCCCTCGCGCACGTCGGCGAGGGTCGCGCCCTCGAGCGCTGCGCGCCGCTCGAGGAAGTCGAGCAGCAGGAGGGCGTCGTCGGCCTGACGCGCCACCTTCTCGAAGAGCTCGAGCGCACGCGCGTCGCTCGAGAACGTCGCGGTCGTGCGGCGCAGCAGCTCACCCGCGCGCGCCCAGCGCGGCTCGCGGGCGAGGGCGCGCTCGAGCGTGTCGAGCCCGTTCGCGAGGGCCGCCTCGCCGTCGCTCGCGCCCGCCGCGATGGCCGCGTCGAGGCGGAGCTCCGCGAGGCGATAGAGCGCGTCGGTCGTCGGCGCGCCGAGGTCCTCTTGCACCACGAGCTCGAGGACCCGCTGCTGCTCGGCGAGGTCTCCCGTGAGCCCCGCGACCCGCGCGAGCGCGAGCCAGGCGTCGGCGACGAGCTCACCCGACTGCTCGACGCGCGCGTAGAGCTTGGCTGCGCCCGCGGCGTCGCCGAGGTCCTCTTCGACGACCAGCCCGAGGCGCATCAGCACCTTGGCGACGGTCGCCTCTTCTTCGGTGCGCCGCATCCCCTCGATCAGCCCTTGGACCGTGTGGACGTAGTCGGCCGTGCGGCCGAGCTTCTTGGCGAGCGCGCGCGCCGCGTCGTGCAGCGCGTCGTCGGTGAGCGCACCAGCGAGCGCCTCGAGGCGCGCGTCGAGCGCCGGCCCATCGGCGCCGAGGTGCTGCTCGAGCACGTCGGCGAGCGACGCGAGGAGCGGCGCGCGATCCGTCGCCTCGGTCAGCTGTGTGAGGCGCTGCTCGAGCGCCCTGCGGCCGAGCTCGTACTCGCCGCGCGAGGCGAGCGCGCGCGCGAAGCGGAGCGTCTCGACGTCGCTCTGCGTCGCGGCTGCGACCGCGGACTCGAGCAGCTCCTTCGCTTGGCCGTCTTGCTTGCGCGCGGCGGCGAGGCGAGACAGCTCGAACTGCACCTCGGGTACGCCGACCGCGTCGAGCGAGTCGTCTTGCTGCTTGCGCACGAGGAGCAGCAACGCGCGATAGGCACGCTCTGCGCGGTCGAGCTGCCCGGACTCGCGCGCGAGCCCACCGACCTCGAGCATCACGTCCGCGTTGCCCACGTCCATCGACGCGGCGAGATCGAGCTGCTCGAGCGCGTGCTCGACCTCGCTCTTGGCCCGGAAGACCTTCGCGAGCTGGAAGTGGAACGCCGCCCGCTCCGGCGTGCGACGGCGCCCGAAGTCCGCGATGAGCGACTCGAGCACGTCCTTCGCCTCGTCGAGGCGCGCGCCGACGCGGTACGCCTCGGCGAGCATGCTCTTGAGCGTGCGGTCGTCCGGCGCGAGCTTGACGGCGGTCTCGAGGACCGGGATGGCGAGGTCGGGCTTCTTCAGCTTCTCGACGTAGATGTCGGCGGCTTCGCGCACGCGCTCGAGCAGGAGCGCGTCGTCCTCGATGTACGCGGTGCTGTCCGCGAGGAGCTTGCCGAGCGGCGCCCAAGCGAGGCTCGCGCGGTAGAGCCCCGCGAGCAGCTCCCGCACCTCGACGCTCGAGGCGTCGTCGGCGAGGGCGGCCTCGAGGCGCTGCGTCGCGCGGTCCTTCTGACCGGCCGCGAGCTGCGCGCGGGCGAGGCGCAGCGCGACGGCGGTGCGCTCTGCGGGCTCCGCCTGCGTGAGGCGCTTCTCGAGCCACTCGACGGCCGAGCGATGCTCGCCGCGGTCGGTGTGCAGGCGCGCGAGCGCGTCGAGGGCGCTCGTCGACGGCGCGAGCGCGACGACCTTGCGGTACGCCGCGAGCGCGCGGGAGACGTCGAGCAGAGGAGTCTCGACGAGCACGGCGACCTCGCCCCAGAGGCGCGCCGCCTTCGCGCCGTCGCCCGCTTGCTCGACGCGCTGAGCCTGCGTCGAGAGCAGCTCGACGAGGTCCAAGAACTCGTGCTTGTCGCGGAGGACGCGCGAGATCTCGTGGATCGACGCGTCGTGCCCGGGCTGTTCGTCGAGGTTCGAGCGGAGCGCCTCGAGGCGCCCTCCCTTCGACTCGATCTCGCCGATCAGCCGCGCGATGTCGAGGCGGAGCGCCAGCTTGCGCTCCCCATCGGTCGCCGCGGCGAGCTCGAGCTTGCGGAGCGCGAGGAGGTCAGCGAGGCGGTTCTCCCGCGTGAAGAGGTCCGCGAGGCTGTCGAACGCCTTCGTGTCGGAGGGCGCCTCGTCGAGCACCGCGCGGTAGAGATCGATCGCGCGCGTACGGTCGTCGAGGGGGCCCGCGGCCAGCTCCGCCGCGCGCACGCGCATCGCGCGCGTCTGCTCGGCCGGGAGCGGCAGCGAAGAGCCCTCGAGCAGCAGCGCGAACGCGGCCTTCGTCTCGCCAGCGGCGTCGAGCATCGCGAGCAGCTGCCCGTGCGCCCAGGCCGCGCTCTCGCCGACGTCGTGCGTGCCCTTCGCGCCGCCGCGGCGCAGGAGCTGTACGGCGCGCTCGTAGAGGCGCGCCAGCGCCGTCCGCGCGACGGTCGCATCGCCGAGCGTGCCGGTCGCGAGCACGGCGGCTTCATGCAGCGCGTCGACGTCGTTCGGCGTCAGGGACGCGAGCTGCACGAGCGACTCGTAGAGCGCCGCAGACGGCGTCGCTCGGCGAAGCACGATGAGCGCCCGCAGCGCCTCGAGATCGTCGGGATCGTGCGCGACGGCGCGCGCGAAGGACGCTTCTGCCGACGCAGCGTCGTTGCGGCGGTCGCGATGCCACGCGGCGACGCGCTTCTCGACGTCCCGCAGCAGCGGGGCTCCGAGGCCGGTCGCGGCTGCCGCAGCGGCGCTGACCTCGCTCGCCAGCGCGTCCCACGCGCTGGCCTCGGCCACGCGCGCCTCGATCAGCGAGAGGAGCGCCTCGTCGACGCGCCCCGTCTCATGGGCCAGCGCGAACACCCGCGCGACGGCCGCGTCCCAGCGTCCGACCCTCGTCGCCGCCTCGACGACCGACCCGGCGACGTCCCGCCGCGCCGGCTCGCCGCGCGCGACGGTCTCGGCGGCGTCGAGCGCCCCCG
>CAIUAC010000595.1 GCA_903896985.1 uncultured Sandaracinus sp. | reverse complement strand
CGTCGACGAGGGTGCGCGCCACCGGAGCGCGCGTCTCTGCGTCAGCGATCGCTGGCGTCGCCGTGCGGGTCACGACGGTCGACGTCGCCGCCTCGAACGGTAGCGCTGCCGCCTCCCGCGCGTCGCGGTGCGCGTCGGTGAGCACGGCCGTCGTCGGCGCCGGTCGCTCGGAGGCCCTGGCCGGCGCCGTCGTGCCCGCAGCGCTGGTCGGCGCCCCGTGGCTCTGCGCGGCGCTGCTCAACGCCGCGACGCTCGGCGCCGCGCTCGGGGTCGGCGCGATGTACGTCTGCGCGAGCGCGTCCACCTCCGTGCCGTGCGCGTCTCCGCCGGGGCGCGCCGCTCGCTCGCGCCTGACGAGCTCTCCGAGGATGCGCCGCGCGGTCGGCGGAGGCGCGACCTCGACGAGCGCGTCGAGCACCGCCGTGGCGCTCTGCGGGCGCTGCGCCGGGTCAGCTGAGATCAGCCGCTCGACGAGGTCGACGAGCACGGCGGGCGCGCTCGGGCAGCGCTCGCGTAGCGGCACGTGCGCCCCCTGCTCGAGGTTGCTCAGCGTGTCGAACTCGTTCGCGCCGTCGAACGGCCGCACGCCCGCGAGGCACTCGTAGAGCAGCACGCCGAGCGCGAAGAGGTCGATGCGCCGGTCGACGACGCCGCGCAGCGCGTACTCCGGCGCCATGTACGGCACCTTGCCCTTGACGGTGCGCGTCGCGGTCGCGTCGTGGTTGCTCATCGCGCGCGCGATGCCGAAGTCCGAGAGCTTCACCTCGCCCGCGGTGCTCAAGAGCACGTTCGACGGCGAGATGTCCCGATGCACGATCGCCTCGGCGCCGCCGTGCGCGACCTCGAGCGCGACAGCGAGCTCCTGCGCGACGAACGCGACGAGCCCCGAGGTCAGGCCCTGCGCCGCTCCGCCCTGCGCCGCTCCGCCCAGCGCCGCTGCGCGTGCTTTCTCGGCGCGCACCAGCGCGCGCAGATCGCAGCCGTGCACGAGCTCGAGCGCGAGGTAGTGCGAGCCCTCCGCGACCCCGAAGTCGATCACCTGCACGATGTTCGCGTGCCGCAGCCGCGCCGCGACGCGCGCCTCCTCGAGGAAGAGCCGCACGAACTCCGCGTCCTGCTCGAGCGACGGCAGGATGCGCTTGATGCACACGCGCTGCTCGAAGCCGCCGGGCCCGAGGCGCACCGCCTCGAACGTCTCGGCCATACCGCCCATCCCGAGCCGCCGCTCGAGCTGATACGGACCGAAGCTGCGGGCGGCCGCCGACATGGGGCGCGACGGTATCACCCCGCCGCCGACTTGCGGAACCCCCCGCCGTCGTCCGGTCGTCCGCGAGGCTCCGCGGGTTGCGCGGCGCGCCCGCGTCGTGTTCCAGTCGTCCTTTCTTCTCGTCGCTCCTCCTCGATCTTCCTTCTCGCTGAGGCTCACGATGAATCGCAGCGCATCCAAAGTGTTCTCGTGTGCGTTGGTGTTGGGTCTGCTCGCTGCGTGCGGCGGTCATGAGGTGACGGTGCCCCCCGCCGTGGACGCAGGGCCCCGCTGCGCCCCCCGCGTCAGCGGCGACACGCGCTGGGCGCAGTACGCGATGCCCGGCACGGCTGGGCACCCTCGACGCTACGAAATCGCAGGCACGAGGAGCGAGGAGACCGTGATCGACTGCGTCACCGGGCTCGAGTGGCAGCGCTCCGTGGAGCACTTCGGGCACTCGGAGCAGGCGTTCGCCGTCGAGTTGTGCGGAGTGCTGACGTACGCGGGCTACACGGACTGGCGACTGCCGTCGCGGATCGAGCTGGTGACCCTGGTGGACTATTCGGTGGCAGCCCCGGGTCCGACCATCGACGTGACTGCGTTTCCGGGGACGCTGGGAGTGGCGTTCTGGGCCGCATCCCCGGGTGCCATCTTGCCGCACACCGGATCGGCCATCAGCTTTCGCGACGGCAGCGGGGGCAACTACGGCACGACGACCAGCCTCCCCTGGCGTTGCGTGCGCTAGGGACCGACTGCCTTGCTCGGTCCTTCGACCCCTCGATGAGCGCGTCCCACACGGAGCCTGAGAAATGAAGAAGCTGATCGTGGCGCTGGCGGTCGTCGTGGTGGCCTGCGCGGCATTGGGGACACTCGCCGTGAGCGCTCGCGCGGCCGCGCCCATAGGGCACTTCACCGACCTCGGAGACGGCACCGTGCGCGACAACCTGACGACGCTGGTCTGGCAGCAGGGCACCTCACCCTGGCCCGTTTACGCAGCAGAACCGGCGGCCTACTGCGCGACGCTGGCTGTCCCGAGCGGCGGCTGGCGCCTGCCGACGGTGGCCGAGCTGCAGACGCTGCTCGACGAGACCGTCTCCCGGCCGTCGATCGACACGACGTACTTCCCGGGCACGCCGCTGGAGTACTTCTGGACCGCGTCCTCCGTGGCCGGTTACCCCGCCGCGACGTGGACCGTCTCTTTCCACGATGGCAGCGTGTACCCCGGGGGCGCCCCGATGGTCCGCAATCGCGTGCGTTGCGTGCGCTGATGCAGAAGGCGCTCAGTGAGCGGAGCAGCAGTAGCCGCGCACGCCCAGGGACGCGACCCAGCCCCTCCCGAAGAAGCTTCCGTGGTGGAACTCCATGCCGCCGGTCTCGAAGCCGCCGAAGAGGTCCGCGGCTGGGTCACCCGACGCACCTGTGAACGCGTAGCCGAGCTCGCCGCCGAGCGGTACGACGAGCGAAAAGCGAGCCCCAGGCTGGCTCAGCATGAAGTGCACGTTGGAGGAGACTCCAACCCAGAACGCGTTCGTGGGGTTCACGAGGAAGGCGACGGGGATCGACATCGCGACTGGCGTGCTTCGCGGCTCCACGCGCACGTCGACAAACGCGCCAGTGCGCAGCGCCAACGCGCGAGTGAGCCTCCAGTCCACGGGCACGCCGACCTGCATGCGGAAGCTGTCGCGAAGCGGCAGCCAGACCTCGGCGCGCACGCCGACCTCGAGCGGCCCGTGTACGAAGCGGAACGTGCCGTAGAACGCCGGCTCTTCGAAGCGCGTCCGAGGCCACGCCTCGAGCTCGAGCCAGAGCGAGATCAACTCGGTGCCGACCTCGAGGTCCTCGGTGATCCCATAGGCCATGCCCCCGACGATCGGGATGAGCGCGTTGCCACACGACCCAGCGTCACCCGTGACCACGCAGAACGCGCCCAGGCCCACGGACATATCGAAGCGCAGGAGGCCTCGCGCGAGTGTCAGCGGTCGTCGCGCGAGCGCGAGCGGATAGTTCGCCGAGCGCGCTGCGGACACCTCTGCGCCGACCGGCGCGTCCTGCGCGGCGGCGAGTGATGGGCGCCAAAGAACAAAGATAGAAAGAATGAAGAGAAGACGACCCATGTCAGAACGGTAGCAGTCCGTGCCGCCCTCTGTGCCAGAGAGGCTGTCGCCTCTCCTGAGCGCGTGGTGGACGCGAGCCGTGACGCGAGGCGAAAGCCGCGCCGCGACCGTGACCATCAGCACGGCGATCTTCGCGACCACGGTCGTCGGTATGGTCCTCGCGCACGGCTATCCCGACGCGCCCGTCGAAGCCCGCGCGCTCCGGCCGTCGCGCGAGCAGAGCTGGGGCGCTGCGCGAGGCTGCGAGGTCGCGGTGCTCCATGCGGGCGAGTCCCTCGGCCTGGCTCAGCTCGGCGCCCGCGACCTCCAGGTCGCTGCTCCAAAGCTGAGCTTGGCCCGGGGGATTTCAGAACGTGTCCGCCTAAGCTGAGCTTGGCCCCGACGATTTCAGAATCTCCACTGCCTAAGCTGAGCTTGGCCCGGGGGATTTCAGAACGTGTCCGCCCAAGCTGAGCTTGGCCCGGGGGATTTCAGAACGTGTCCGCCTAAGCTGAGCTTGGCCCCGGGGGATTTCAGAACGTGTCCGCCTAAGCTGAGCTTGGAGGCGACGATGATGTCGATGTCGCGTTCGGCCCAGCGCAGCGACAAGTGCGTGCCCATGCCCGCTCTCAGCCGCGCGGCGCGCTCCCCCTCATTGCCGCCTCAAGCAGCGGAGGGCGGGTGACGAGCGGAGTACCCGTGCGCTCGATGAGCGACACCCGCTCAGCGCGCCCGAACAACGCTCCGCAGCGCCTCGCGAATGGATGCGCCACGGGTGGCGAGCACGTCACCCGACCGGCGCGGTCACTCAGGGAGTCGCGCAGCGTCACACCGACTCACGCCATGCGACGGAAGCAACACCGGGCCCAGCCCCACGGCCAGGCCCAACCTCGCGATTGGACCCGGCCTGTGCTCTCCGGCCGTCGCGCTCAGCCCGCGCTCAGCGCGCGCAGCGCTACTGCCCTCGCGTCATCAGGCGCTTCTTGCGCAGCTCCGTCGCGAAGGTGTTCTGGTCGCGGCTCGACGCGGCCGGTCGACGCGGCCGGAGCGCGTGGTTGCGTAGGTGTACGGTTGTGCATACGATCGCCCGGTGACGTTCGAGTGGGATTCACCGAAGGCTTCCAGCAACCGCCGCAAGCACCGCGTCGACTTCGCAGACGCCGTGGGGGTATTCGAGGATCCGCGCGCGCTCACGATCGATGACGAGCATCCCGCCGAAGCGCGCTTCGTCACCATCGGTCTCGATTCGCTCGCGCGCGTCCTCGTGGTGTGCTGGACAGGTCGGTCATCGTCGATTCGGCTGATCTCTGCGCGGAAGGCGACGCCCGCTGAGCGCGCGCAGTACCTGGACGAGGGGTGAATATGCGAAAGCAATACGACTTCAGCGGTGCAAAGCGCGGTCCCGTCATCAAGGTGCCCCGTGGCAAGACGCGCATCACGATCCGACTCGACGACGACGTCCTCGGCTGGTTTCGCGCGCAGGTAGACGCGGCCGGGGGCGGAAGCTACCAGTCGCTCATCAACGACGCGCTCAAGTCCTTCATCGAGGGCCAACGCGAGCCGCTCGAGAAGATCGTGCGACGCATCGTTCGTGAGGAGCTGCGGCGGGGCCGCGAGCCGAAGCGCAAGACGGCGGCTTGAGCGCGCGGGCGCCCGAACGATGCTCGGGCCCCGCTCTCTTGGGTAGCGCTCACGTCGCAGCGCTGAGCGCCGGCGTTGGTCGTCGCCGCCCTATGGAGTATCCTCCACACCCATGCCTGCGATGAAGACCATCCAGATCGTGATCGACGGCCCCACGCTCGCGGCCGCCGACCGCGCCGCGCTGCGCTCCCACGTCAACCGCTCGCAGCTCGTGCGCGATGCCGTGCGTCAGTACCTCGCGACGACCGCGGTGCGTGACGCCGAGGCCGCCGACCGAGCGGGGTATGAGCGAGTTCCGGCGACAGACGCTGCGCTCGACGCGTGGGACGAGGTGCAGTCGTGGCCCGCGGATTGACCCGTGGCGACGTCCGACTCGTCAAGCTGGGCGCTCCGGACAAGATGCGCCCGGCCGTCGTGCTCACGCGCGCGTCCGCGCTCGCGTACCTCGATCGGATCACGATCGCGCCCGTCACGACGACCATCCGGGACGTCCCCAGCGAGGTGCTGCTCGGGCCGGACGACGGAATGAAGACGCCTTGCGTCGTGAACCTGCATCACGTGATGACCGTCCCGCGCAAGGCGCTCGGTCGCTGGGTCGCGACGCTCACGCCCGAGCGCACCGACGACGTCTGCCGCGCGCTCGCGTTCGCGCTCGGCTGTGACGACTGACGGCGCGCTCGGCGCGTCGCGCTCAGCCCGCGATCAGCGCGCGCAGCGCTACACGATCCGGCGCGAGCAGGCGCTCGATGCCGGCGGCGTTGACGTCGGCGACGATGATCTCGCCGACCTCCTCGCGCACGTTCGTGAAGATGCCGCGCGCCTTCATGCCCTCGGTCTGGCGCTGGTTGTCCTCGCTCGGCGTGACGAAGTGCACCGAGTTCCCCTTGTAGCGGTGGATGAGGAACAGATGCCCGAGCGTCATCAGGCGCTTCTTGCGGAGCTCCGTCGCGAAGGTGTTCTGGTCACGCACCGAGAGGATCACCTTGCCGAAGCGGTCCTGGACGTCCGCGAAGACGATGTTCGCGAGCTTCTCGCCCTGCGGCGAGAGGATCGCTAGCTCGAGCAGGTGCGAGCCGACCGAGTGCGGCTTCAGCGAGACCTTGAGCTTGTCCGGGTGCGCGAAGCGCTCGCGCCAGATGTCGAGCCACTCCTCGAGCAGCTTGGGCGGCACCTCCGTCTGCACGAGATGCTGGAACTGCGTCGAGCCGTGCCCCATCGCCTTCGTGCTCGAGGTGCGCCCCGAGAGCGCCATCAGCCCCGCGTCCGCGCGCGGTCCGCCGACGAGCGTCTGCGGCGTGCGATAGGGCGACTCGAGCAGGCGGAACTTCCGCTGCAGGCGCGCGAGCGCGAGCATGCCGTCCTGCTTCAGCGACGCGGAGAATTCCTCGCTCGCGTGCCCGTCGATCTGGTGCCCGCCGTAGGTGATGAAGTCGAACACGAAGCCCATCTGCCCGAGCGCGATGGGGAACGCGCGCATCTGCTCGTCGTCCATGCCCGTCGTGTCCCAGTTGAACGACGGGGACAGGTTGTAGGCGAGCATCTTGTCGGGGAACTTCGCGTGGATCGCGGCGGCGAACTTCTTCGCCTCGTGCAGGTCCGCCGTCTTCGTCTCCATCCAGAGGATGTCGGCGAACGGCGCCGCCGCGAGCGACTTCGCGATGGCGTAGTCGATGCCGCCGCGCACCTGGTAGTAGCCGTCCGGCGTCTTGGCGTGCTCGCAGTCCCAGAGGACGTCGACGCCCATCGCGCGCGCCTTCTCGCGCGAGGCGTAGAAGCCCGCGGTGCTCGCGAACTCGCGCCACTGCTCGTTCGTCATCGCGAGCTGCAGGCCCTCGTTCGTGCGGAACGCCATGCGCTCGGCGACCGCCTCGGCGTAGGTCTCGATGCCCGCCTCGTCCTGCCAGACGTCCACGAGCTTGTCGAAGACCCTGTCGAAGGCGCCGTCCACGCTCTGCGGCTTGCCGCCCGGCTGCGCGCTCGCGAGGTAGCCCGCGGCGGTCACGGCGAGCGCGTCGGCGAGGCCGTTCTTCGCGAGCCAGACGTCGGCCGCGGCGTACTCCTCGTCGCACATCGCGAAGAGCTGATAGCCGCTCAGCTCCTCGAGCCCCGCGCGGTGGAACTGCCGCAGCATCGCGAGGAACGCCGCCTTGAACGTCGGCAGGTTCGTGTTGGTCGCGCCGAGGATGAACGGCTGATCGCGCTCGTCGCTGCGCCCGTCGAGGAGCGTCGCGGACTCCGCGTCGGTGCGCGCCACCGTGATGCCGGCGACGCCCATGATGTCGAGCTGCAGGCGCGCCGCCGAGAGGCGCTTGATCTGCTCGTCCTGCGAGACGAGCACCTTGCCGCCCTGGTGCCCGCACTTCTTCACGCCGGGCTTCTGATCCTCGATGTGGTAGCCGGGCACGCCGACCTCGACGAAGCGCCGCACCAGGTTGCGCACGTGCGCGTCGCCGCCATGCCCGGTGTCGGCGTCCGCGATGATGAACGGGCGGTAGTCGACCTCGGGCGTCGCGTGGCGCTGCTCCTCGGTCATGCGCGAGCGCGCGAACGCCTGGTTCTTGTCGGCGGTGAGCAGCGCGCGGACGATCGGCGCCGCCTCGTCGGGCACCTGGCTGAGCGGGTAGCTCGCGAGGTCGGGGCCGGGGTCCTCGTGGACGCTGCCCTTGGCGCTCGTCGCCCAGCCGCCGAGGTAGATGCCCTCGATGCCGGCGCGCTTCATCG
This sequence comes from uncultured Sandaracinus sp., assembly GCA_903896985.1. Classification (GTDB taxonomy): domain Bacteria; phylum Myxococcota_A; class Polyangia; order Polyangiales; family JADJQN01; genus CAIUAC01. The sequence goes on along the minus strand of CAIUAC010000595.1, from coordinate 5,121 downwards.
CGACGGCTTGTCCCGGCGAGTACGGGCCGAACGTCGTGATGCACTTCTTCTGCGCGAACAGCTCCTCGAGGCGCGCGTAGAACGCCTCCGCGGCCTGCCGCGCGACGGTGTAGTCCGGGCGAATCGCGCCGCGCTGCTCAGCGACCTCGCGCGCCGTGTGAATGCGTCGGATCCCCTGGAATCGCGGGCTCGCGAACCACGCCTTCAGCTCTGCGATGTCTTGCTCGAAGCGGTCCATGTCCAGTCCTCTTTCGTTTCAGATGGGGGCTGCGGGGAGCACGAAGTCGGGGTTCTCAGTCAGGCGCGTGCCGTCATGCGCGAAGCTCGCGAGGTACGCCTCGATGCGCTCGATCGAGCGGTCCGTGCGCTCGCAGTCGAGGCAGAGGTTCAAGAGGTCGACGTACCAGGGCGCCTTCAGCGGGCTCGTCACGTAGCGGCTGACGATCTCGCGCGCGGTCGGCAGCGTCGTGTCCTTCGAGTCGTCGTGGACGTCCTTGTTGCCGGCGCGGCGGAGCTTCTCGTATTCCTCCGCGAGGAGCCGATCGAGGAGCGCGCGCGTCAGCGGGTCGCCCGCCTTCACGCCGACGGACGCGTCGTCCTCGGTGAAGGTCGCGCCCTTGTGCAGCCACTCCCAGAGGATCGAGAGGCGGATCTCGCCCGTCGCCATATCTTCCATCAGGTAGAGGACGTCGTCGTCGCCGAACGAATCCGCCGGCTTGAGCGCCGCCGCCTGGAAGCCGCGCCCGAACGCGTTGCCGTACTGCAGCGCGACCGAGAGCAGGTTGCGCGCGCCCGTCACGGTGCGCGGCGCGGGCTCGAGCAGGCGCAGCCCGTCCGCGTCGGCGTGCTCGTAGCTGAGCGGGGGGAAGCTCCGGCCAAGCTGGTTCGGCGCGCCGGCCTTCTCCCAGATCGGCCGCACGATGTGCACCATCTTCCAGTGCGCGACCCACTTGCCGCTCGCGCCGGCTTGCTGCTCGCGCTCCCCGCCGGCGACCGCGCGCTTCATGCTCGCGGCGACGCCCGCCGCCGAGCCGACGGGGATGTTCGCCTCCATGCCGCCTTGCCAGAGCGCGAAGCGGCCGTGCGCGTCGGGCGTGTTGACGGCGCAGCGGACGCGGTCCTCGTAGTTCCTCATGTAGCCGTACGTCATCGTGATCGACTCGATGTTCGGGTTCACGAACGCCGGGTCCCACGCGTAGGCATCGGAGACGCTGTTGATGTAGTCCCAGCGCCCGGTGTTGAAGCCGACGAAGCGCGCCCCGAGTGCGGCGCGGATCTCCATCAGCTGAAAGCACGCCTCGACCTGCTCGACGAGGACGTAGACCTTCACGCACGCGACGGGCAGCCCGACGTGAAGCTCGAGCGCCGTCAGCAGCTCGTGCCAGAGCGCCGCCTCCTCGGCCGTCTGCAGCTTCGGCAGATAGAGCACCAGCGACGAGCCCGCGTCGCGGAGCGCGCGGTGGTTGTTGACGACGTAGAGCGCCGCGTCGACGATCGACGCCGAGAAGCCCGAGCCGTCGTGAGCGCGGATGTGCCGGTCGTCGAGGTGCAGCCCGCGCGCGCGGAAGATGCGCGTCGTGAAGTCGAGCTGCTGGCGCCAGTCGCTGATGAACGCGCGGCCGTGGAAGCCGAGCGACCAGGCGTTCATCTCGGCCGCGACCTGCTCGGCGACGCCGAGAAAGCGGGCGTCCCGCGCGAAGGCGAGCTTCAGGTTGCGCTGGTTGTCGAGCGACATCGTCGAGACCTGCCCGAGCGCGTCCTCGCCATCGAACATCCAGCCGTCGGCGCCCGAGAGCAGCGCGTAGGCGACGTTGCGGAGGCCCGCCTCGACGCTCGCGCGCGGCTTGGTCGCGGGGCCCGTGCCCTGGATCCACTGCCGCTCGAGGTCGCGCGGGATCTCGGAGCCCTCGAACTGCCCGGCGCGCGCCTGCGCGACGGTGAGGTTCGTCCGCGGGATCAGCCCCTCGGGCCGGAGGAACGCGATCGGCCGCTGCTCCCGGGCCCGCAGCGTGCGCCTGTCGATGCGCTCTCGCATCAGGCGCTGCCGCTCGCGGTTGAACGGCGCCAGCGCCTCGAGGGCGTCGAGCGCCGCCGGAGTGAGGACGTCGGGGTAAAGCCGCTGAAGGCCACCCCGCAGGAAGAGTCGCCCCGTACCCGTCTCAGCCCGTTCCGCAGGTCCCACGATGCCTCCAGTGCAGGAGTTCGTGACACTCCCTCGTGTCAACGACGCTGTGCGTCAAGTGGGCACGGGCGCGGTCTTCGCAAGCAGGACGCGGGGCGGCCGGCTCAGACCTCGAGGCGCGCCCAGAGGAAGCGCAGCAGCGCCTGCGCCTTCGGGACGAAGCTCGCGAGCTCCACGTATTCCGTTTGCGTGTGAAAGCCCGCGCCCCGCGGGCCGAGGCCGTCGATGGCGGGCACGCCGACCGCGCTGACGGTGTTCGCGTCGCTGCCTCCGCCGATCAGCGGCGTCTCGCCGTCGCCGAGCCCCGACGCGCGCTGGCACGCGGCGTACTCGCGGTAGAGCGCGGCGGAGGCGTCGGTGCGCTCCATCGGCAGGCGGCTCACGCCCCCGTCGAAGGTGAGGCTCGTGTTCGGCATGCCGAGCGTCGCCTCGTCGGCGGCGGCGCGCAGCGCGGCGAGGAGCGCGTTCGCGTCGGCGACGGACTCGAAGCGCAGGTCGACGACGCACCTCGCCTCGTCGGGCACGGTGTTCTTGCTGGTGCCGCCCGTGATGGTGCCCACGTTGACGGTGACGCCGCGCGCGTAGTCCGTCAGGCGCTGCGCGAGATCGATGAAGCGCGCGAGCGCCCAGATCGCGTTGGCGCCCTCTCGGTGGGCGTTCCCCGCGTGCGCCGCGCGGCCCCGGCTCGTCACGCGCAGCACGCCCGTGCCGCGTCGGCGCGTCACGATGGCGTCGGCGACGCGCCCCGACTCGAAGACGAGCGCGCACGCCGCGCCGCGGGCGAGCGCCTCGAGGTGCGGGCGCGAGGTCGGCGAGCCGATCTCCTCGTCGCTGACGCTGACGACCGCGAGCGGCAGCTCCGCGAGCACGCCGGCGTCCGCCAAGGTCGCGAGCACCGCGCGGATGATCGCGAGCCCGCCCTTCATGTCGAGGGCGCCCGGGCCCGTCGCGCGCCCGCCTTCTTCGCGCCAGCCCTCGAAGTGCCCGGGCGGGAACACCGTGTCGTGGTGCCCGACGAGCAGGACGCGCGCGCCCCGCGCCGCCGTCCGCCAGACGTGGTGCGCGCCGCGCCCCTCCGCCGCCCACGTCTCGTGCGCGAGGCCGGGCAGCGCGAACGCCTCCGCGAGCCGCGCGCCCATCGCGTCGACGCCCGCGACGTGATCGGTGTGGCTGTTGACCTCGACCCACGCGCGGGTCTGCTCGAACATTTCTGTTTCGCGCCGCGCCACGGCCGCGAGCGCCTCGTCGAGTCCGTGCCTCACGGGGCGAGTGTAGTATCGTCCGCCGCATGGCCAAACGATTCCGTGCAGCGGTGATCGGTGGCACCGGCTACGGCGGTGCAGAGCTCATCCGACGCCTGTTGATTCATCCCGACGTCGAGCTAGCGCGCGTCGCGTCCATCGATCACGTCGGCGAGCCGCTCGGCGCGGTGCACCCGAACCTCGAGGGGCAGACGGACTTCGTCTTCGAGAACCTCTCGCCCGCGGAGGCGGCGAAGGGCTGCGACGTCGTCTTGCTCGCGCTGCCGCACAAGGTGACCGCCGCGAAGGTGCCCGAGCTGATCGCCGCGGGCGTGAAGATCGTCGATATGTCGGGCGACTTCCGCCTGCGCGACGTCGCCGAATACCAGACGTTCTACGGCGCGACGCACCCGCACCCGGACCTGCTCGGCAGCTTCGTCTACGGCTTGCCGGAGCTCTTCCGCGACCGCATCAAGGAGGCGCGCTACGTCGCCTCGCCGGGCTGCTTCGCGACGGCGATCGAGCTCTCGCTGTTGCCGCTCGCCGTCGCCGGGCTGCTCGACGGAAAGACCGTGCACGTCAACGGGCTCACGGGCTCGTCGGGCTCCGGCATCGCGCCCGCCGCGGGCACGCATCACCCGAGCCGCGCGGGCAACCTGCGCACCTACAAGCCGCTCGAGCATCAGCACACGCCCGAGGTGCTGCAGACGCTCCGCGACGCGGGCGCGGGCGGGCTCGACCTCGCGTTCGTCCCCGTCTCGGCGCCGCTCGTGCGCGGCATCTTCATCACCGCCTTCGTCGAGCTCGGCGAGGCGTGGGACACCGCGCGGCTCACGGCGCTCTACGACGAGCAGTTCGCGGGCGCGGCGTTCGTGCGCCGCCCGAAGAAGCGCCTCCCCGAGGTCATCGCGGTCGCGGGCTCCAACTGGGCCGAGGTCGGCGTGCACGCGGGCGCGGCGCGCAACGGGCACCGCACGGTCACCTGCTTTGCCGCGACGGATAACCTGATCAAGGGCGGCGCGGGGCAGGCGATCCAGAACATGAACCTGATGCTCGGCGTCGACGAGCGCGCGAGCCTCGAGGACCCCGGCTCATGGCCGTGACCGTCGTCGTCAAGCTCGGCGGCGAGGTCGTCGGCTCGCCCGAGCTCGCGATCATCGCGGCCGATCTGCGCGCCCTCGTCGCGGAGGGCTATCGCGTCGCGGTCGTGCACGGCGGCGGGCCGCAGGCGAGCGAACTCTCCAAGCGCCTCGGGCTCGAGGTGAAGCAGGTCGGCGGGCGGCGCATCACGGACGCGGCGACGCTCGACGTGATGAAGATGGTCGTCGCCGGCAAGCTCAACGTCGACCTCTGCGCGGGGCTCGCCGCGGCGGGGCTCTCGCCCGTCGGCCTGCACGGCGCGAGCGGTCGGATGATCCAGGCGACGAAGCGCCCGCCGCGCGTCGTCTCGGGCGGCGGCCCCGAGCCCATCGACTTCGGCCTCGTCGGCGACGTCACGGGCTACAACCTGCCGCTCCTCGAGCTGCTCTGGGCGGGCGGCTACACGCCCGTGCTCGCCTGCCTCGGCGCGGACGACGCGGGCGGCGTCTTCAACATCAACGCCGACATCGTGGGCAACCAGCTCGCGGGGCATCTGCGCGCCGACCATCTGCTGCTCGTGACGAGCGCGCGAGCCTCGAGGACCCCGGCTCATGGCCG
>CAIUAC010000594.1 GCA_903896985.1 uncultured Sandaracinus sp. | reverse complement strand
GCGCGGCGCGCGGCTGAGGGGCCTCGCGCGCGGCGCGACCGCGCTCATTGCGGCGGCGGCGCGACCGCGCTCGTCTGCTTCTCGATGGGCGCGAGCGCGGCGCGCCAAGTCGGGAAGCGCACCGCGATCAGGAGCGCCCCGACTCCGAGGAAGGGCAGGCAATACGGGATGGGCTGCCCCGTATACGCGCCGATGAAGCCGAAGAGCGCGACCGCCTCCGAGAGCGCCAGCGAGACGATGAACGGCGCGAAATAGAGCCGCATCGCGCTGTCGTAGACGCTCGGGGAGAGGCGGCGATAGCTCGTGCCCGCCGTGCGGTAGCCGGTCGGCGCCTCCTGCAGCGGCAGCTCATCGACCTCGAACTCGACCTTCGCGAGCGCGCTGCGGTGCAGGAACACCGGCACGAGGAAGCTCGCGACCGCGCAGGAGAGCGCGATGGCGAGCAACATCGGCAGGGGGATCGCGGGTGTCTCAGGCGGCGGCGGGACGGCGCCGCTGAACAGAATCCCTCCGTAGAAGACGATGGAGGTGAGCATCGAGAGCCACAAGATGCGCGGGACCATCAGGCGGGCAGCGACCGCGCGGGCGCTCGCCATCAGCCGCGCCCCGCGAGCCACTGCTCGAGCTCGCGCCTCCGCTCGGCGAGCCAAGCGCCCTTCGGCTCGCCGTCGCCGTCTGCCGCGTATTGCAGCTCGAGGAGCGCGTCGATCGCGCCCTCCTGCTCGCGCTCAGCCGCCGCATAGAGGCACTCCCCGAGGTCGAGCTTCTCGGCGCGCAGGTGCGCTCCGAGCCCCACGCGGTCGCCCGCCATCGCGAGCTGCAGCATCACGCCGTTGGCCGCGCGCGCCTTCTTGTCGGCCCCTGAGTCGTAGTGAGCGTAGTGGGACATCTTCGCCTCGATCAGCGCGTTCGGGTCACCGCTGAACGCTGGATTGAGCGCGGCCATCGTCTGGTAGTACGCAGTGTACATGGCGCGCACGGCGCCGACGTAGCGCTGGAAGTCCTCCTCGGTCGGCACGCGCAGCGCCTTGTACGCGCGCTCTGCGTGCAGCTGCGCATACACCCAATCTTGCGACCGCTCCCGCACGAGCGCGTGCGCGCCGTTGCCCCCATAGAAGTAAGCGATCCCCGGCCCCGGGCTCACCGAGTTCACCACCTTGCACGAGCTGCAAACCACGTTGCTCGACTGCCACCAAGTCTCGACTCGGAGCGGCGCGCCGCAGTGATGGCAGTTCACCGGCTCGCCGCGCTCGCGCTCGCTCTGCTGATAGAGAGCGCGCGCGAGGTCAGCCTCTTTCCTGATGGTCAGTCGCTCGTAGCGGAGGTCGAGGTCGAAGAGCCAGTCGCGGCGGGACCGCGACAGCTGCGCCCAGAGGCGCGAAAGGAGCGCGGCGTCGTTGCCCTCGGCGTCGTCGCGGACGGCGTCGAGCTCCCCGTCGATCTTCTCCCACGCCTCGGACACCTTCGTCTGCAGCCCCCGAAATCTGGCCTGCAGCGCCGAGAACGCCGCGCCGAGCGGGCCCGGATCGGTGCTGTGCGCGGCGATCAGCTCATCGAGCCCGACGTCCGCCTCCGCGACCGCCTCGTCGACGCGGGCGCCGACCTTCACGAGAAACCCTTGCCATTTCTCCAGCACGACCGTGGTGCGCGCTCGGAGCGGCGGAGAGAGCTGTGCGAGCATCGGCGAAATCCCCTTCTTCAGCGAGCGACTCTAGGCCATCGGCAGGCCGCAAAACACGCACTCGAAGTCCTTGTCCGAGAAGCGCGGGGCGCCGCAGTGTCGGCACCGCAGGCTGTGCGCCGCGGCCGTCTGCGGGGCGGGCGCCGGGCCAGGCGCGACGTGCGCGGTCGCGTTGGCGAACATCCCTCTTCGCTTCGGCAGCACCGCGCGCGAGTACGCGTCGACGAGCTCGCTTTCGGCGCGCTGCGTGAGCCGCAAGAGGCGGTCTTTCTCTGCATCCGCTGCGTCGTCGTCGAAGGTGTCCACCGTGCGCAGGCTGTGCCG
>CAIUAC010000593.1 GCA_903896985.1 uncultured Sandaracinus sp. | reverse complement strand
CTGCGCCGCAGGCCATTTCCGTTCGCGATTGACTCTTTTGCCCTGCGCCGCAGGCCATTTCCGTTCGTCGCTGACTCGCTCGGCCGGAGGCGCGGACCACCGACGCGAAAATTCGTCCTCGGGGCGTCGCTCAGTCCGCAACAGCCGGGGACCCGGGTCGATGAGGGGGGCGTTCCAACCCAGGCGCCTCCCCGGCGCAGAAAGCAGAAGGCCCCCATGTCCACCGATTCGACCCAAGCGCTCGGCACCACCTCGGAAGTCCTCCCCGCCACCGTTCGTCAGCGTTATCAAGATGGCTACGCGCTCCACAAGGACCTCCTCGCCTCCGTACCCGACTCGGACCTCACCCCGATCAACCTCGACGTGATGAACCTCGTCACGACGGTGACCGGCGCCTGCCACAACATCCTCGCGCTCCGCGAGCAGCTCGCGCAGCTCCCGGGCTTCGACGTCGCGAAGCTCGACCGGCTGCCGACGCTCGCCTACGCGCTCGGCTTCACGCACACGCGCTACTTCGGCGCGCTCACGCCCGTCGGCCCGGTGTCGGCGCTCGCCGCGACGGTCGCGCGGTACCGCGACCTCTTCGTGCACGGCATCGTCGGGCTGCAGCAGCGCGAGCTGATCCCCGCCGACGCGATGAGGGACTTCGTCGGCGGCAAGGCCTTCAAGGTCGCGGCGTTCGAGACCGTGGCCGCCGCCAACATGCTGCGCGAGCAGCCGCCCGAGGTGTTCGCGCTCGCGGGCGTCACCGCCGAAGAGCTCACGCTCGGCTGCGGGTTCGCGGGTGAGCTGACCGAGCAGCTCGGCGTGCGGGAGCAGGTCCCGGCGGGCGTCAGCAGCGTCGCGCGCGAGCGGCAGCAGGCCTACACGCTCGTGCTGCGCGACTACGACCAGGCGCGCCGCGCGGTCACCTACCTGCGCTGGAGCCAGGGGGACGCCGACGCGATCGCGCCGTCGCTCTACGCCGGGCGCAGCCGCCGCAGTGAGCAGCCCGAGCCGCAGCCCAGCCCGCAGCCCGCGCCCAACACGCCCATGACGCCGAGCCTCGGCGACGAGCCCACGCAGCCCGCGATGCCCGCCCTCGACCCGCGCTCGCCGGGGATGAACCCGTTCACGAGCTGAGCCCGCGGGGGCGACTCGCGCGTCGGTGTCGCGAGTCGCCCCTGCGACGTCTGTCCTCCCAACCGCGCTCCACCCCACGGACTCGCCATGACCCAGCTCGCCATCTCTGCGGTATCACCTTCGACTCCACGCGCTCACGCGAGCGCGCCGGCCTCGCTCTACGTCGGGGCGCAGCGCGCGCTCCAAGGCCGCAGCGTCGCGGCGAGGTTCACGCTGCCGGCGCATCACCTCGTCACGCACGGGGTCATCGTCGGGATGACGGGCTCCGGCAAGACGGGCCTGCTGACGGTCTTCGTCGAGGAGGCGCTGCGCAGCCGCGTCCCGACGCTGGTGCTCGACGTGAAGGGAGACCTGACGAACCTGCTGCTCGCGGGGGCGTCCCTGTCCGCAGAGGCGCTGACCCCGTGGCTCGCGGGGACGGCGGAGCCTGGCGATCCGCGCTCGGACGCGGAGCGCGCGGGCGACCTCGTCGCGGCGCGCAAGGCGGACCTCGCGGAGTGGACGCTCGGCGAGGCGGACGTCGCCGCGTACTGCGCGGGGACGCGCTTTCGCGTGCTGACGCCTGGCTCGACGGCGGGCGAGGCGGTGCACGTGCTCTCCTCGCTCGAGGCGCGCTCGCCGCGCTGGGACGACGATCCGGAGTCGGCGCGCGCGGCCCTGTCGGCGGCGGTATCGCTGGTGATGCGGCTCCTCGGGCGGGAGCCCGATCCCGCCAAGAGCCGCGAGCACGTGCTGCTCTCGGTGCTCGCCGAGCGGCGGCACACGCTGCGGCTGCCCTGCGACCTCGCCGCGCTGCTCGAGGACCTCGAGGCGCCGCCGCTCGAGCGCGTCGGCGCGCTGGCGCTCGACGCGTTCGTGTCGAAGCGCGACCGGCGCGCGCTCGCGGCGGCGCTCAACTCGCTACTCGCGTCGCCGACGTTCGCGAGCTGGCGCACGGGCGCGTCGCTCGACGTCGGCGCGTGGCTGGCTCCCGCGGACGACGGGCGCACGCCGTGCGTGGTGCTGAGCGTCGCGCACCTCGACGACGACGAGCGCGCGCTCGTGCTCGGCATGGTGCTCGAGGAGACGCTCTCGTGGGTGCGCTCGCTGCCCGGCGCGAGCAGCCTGCGGGCGCTCGTCGCCTTCGACGAGGTGTACGGCTTTCTGCCGCCCTATCCGCACGCGCCGCCGACCAAGCGCCCGCTCGTCGCGCTGCTGAAGCAGGCGCGCGCGTTCGGCGTCGGGCTGCTGCTCGCGACGCAGAACCCGATGGACCTCGACTACCGCGCGCTCAGCAACGCGGGGCTCTGGT
>CAIUAC010000592.1 GCA_903896985.1 uncultured Sandaracinus sp. | reverse complement strand
GGGAGGCCCTGCGCGGCGAGCGTCGCGATCGCCGGCGCGTAGAGCGGGCGCGCCGCGACGACCGCGGCGTCACCGTCGGTGCCGAGGAGCGCGGTGCCGAGGAGCGCGTCGAGATCCGCGTCGCGCGTGAACGTCGTCCCGACCGCGCGCACGGACGTCGTGACGACCGCCGCGTAGAGGCGCCCGCTCGCGAGCGGATGCCCGTAGACGGGGCGCACCGCGAGCTGATGAGCGCGCCAATAGATCGTCGCGTCCTCGTGATAGTGCGCGACCGACGGCTGCCGCGCGCCGCGCTCGGGGCTCTCCGGGTCGACGTCGATCAGGAACGCCGAGGCGTCCGCCTCGACCGACGCGCGCGGGTCGCTCGGGAGCGTGCGCGGATCGACCGCCCGGCTGAAGCGGAAGTACGCCGCGCCGTTCGTCCCGAAGCCATCGAGGTGCGTCGAGATCGCCTCGGTGTAGAGGTCGAGCGTCGGCACGCCGCGCGGGTTCGGGTACGCGCGCACGTCGATGTGTCCATCGGCGGTCCGCAGCACCTCCGACGGGAACGGCAGATCGAAGAAGTCGCGGTCGACGTCCGTCGCGCGCGGCAGGACGAAGATGGCCGTGCCGGGGGCCGGGGCGACGTCCGCCGCGCAGCCTGCGCCAGCGAGCGCGACGGCGAGGCAGAGCCCGGCGGCGAGCGCGGGCGCCGCGCGGAGAGCTCGCGGCGCATGAGAGGGCTGGGCAGGTCGCATGGCCCTGGAGCCTACCGCAGCGACCGCGCGGGCGGGCTACTCGAGCGTGAACGGCTCGCCGGCGATGCGCCGCGCGCCGTCGCAGCTGTGCACGACGAAGCGGTAGCGCCCGTGCGCGACGGGCGCGCAGCGGTCGCAGGCGCACTGCGAGTCGCCCGTCGTGCCGAGCCACGCGGGCGGGAACAGCTCCGCGCCGGGCGCGAGCGTCGTGCACGCGGGCGCCTGCGCCTCGCAGCTAGGGCGCAGCGTGATCGTGCCGACCCCGGGCACGCCCGCCCACTGCCCGTCGCGCTCCTGCTCGACCTCGACCGCGGCGGCGAGCGCCACGCGGGCGGTGCCGGTGTTCGCGAGGCGCAGCGCGATCTGCCCGCTGCCCGGGTCGCCGTGCAGCGCCACTCCGCCGCCCTCGCCCGCGGTCGTCGTCTCGGTGACCGTCGGTGTGCCGGGATCGGACGGGTCGCGCGCGCGCCCTTCGCCCTCGGGCGCGCCGGGCGTGGTGCGCTCGGGGGCTGGCGGGGGCGTCTTGTTGCAGCCTCCGCCGCACGCCGCGACGAGCACGAGCAGACACGAGAGGGCGGCCAAGGGGTGGCGGATCGAGCTCAGCATCGCGCGGAGCATAACGCGGGCGCGGGCTGCTATCGTCCGAGACTCATGGTCCGGGCAGGATGAACACCGAGCGCGTGCGGGCGGCGCTGCTCGCCTGGTACGACGCCAACGCGCGCGAACTGCCGTGGCGCGGCACCCGCGACCCCTACGCGATCTGGGTCTCCGAGGTGATGCTGCAGCAGACGCGCGTCGAGACCGTGGTGCCGTATTACGCGCGCTTTCTCGCGCGCTTTCCCACGGCGTCGGCGCTCGCGGCGTCGAGCGAGGACGAGGTGCTGAGCGCCTGGAGCGGGCTCGGCTACTACCGGCGCGCGCGGCTCCTGCACGCGGGCGTGCGCGACGTCGTCGCCAAGTACGGCGGGCGCGTCCCCGAGGGCAGAGACGAGCGTCGCGCGCTGCCCGGCGTCGGCGCGTACACCTGCGGCGCGATCGGCTCGATCGCCTTCGACCGCGAGGAGCCGCTCGTCGACGGGAACGTCGCGCGCGTGCTCTCGCGGCTCGCGCTCGTCGAGACTCCGCTCGGGCGCGCAGACACCGAGAAGCGGCTCTCGG
>CAIUAC010000591.1 GCA_903896985.1 uncultured Sandaracinus sp. | reverse complement strand
TCCCACTACCGCCCAGGTCTTACGCGTCATGGCTGAATCCTCCCGGCTCTCGGCCGATTCGCGCAGAGCCTGCCTTCGCCCGGCACGCCCTACTGCGACTCATCGGCTAACACGCGCTCACGCACGCTGGCAAAAAAGCCGCAAGCGAGCGGGGTAGTTGCGAGTCGTCCAACGGCGCAGTGATACCCTCGCTGCGATGACTCCGCGCACTGCTGCTCTCGCCTCTGCTCTGTCGCTCACGCTCGGGCTCGCCGCGCTCTCCGGCTGCGGCGACGACGCGCCCTCCGCGGATCTCGGCCCAGCAGACGCCGGCCTGGTGGACGCGCACGTCGTCCCGCCAGACCTCGCGCTCCCCGACTTTGGGCCACCGACGGAGCTCACGTTCCCCGCGAGCGGCTCGACGAGCGCGGCGTCGGGCGCGGGGAGCTTCACGTTCGGCGTCGCGACCGCCTCGGCGCAGATCGAGGACCTCAACCCAGCGACCGATTGGTACGTCTGGACGCAGCCCGTCGCGGAGGGCGGGCTCGGACACGGCACCTTCGTCGGCGAGGCGTCCCGCGGCTACACGCGCGCCATCGAGGACGTCGCGCTCGTGCAGGAGCTTCACCTCGACTCGTATCGCTTCAGCATGGACTGGGCGCGCATCGAGCCACAGCGCGACGTGATCGACGAGGCCGCGCTCACGCACTACGACGCGGTCGTCGACGCGCTCGTCGCGGCGCACATCGAGCCGATGCTCACCGTGCATCACTTCTCGAGCCCCGTCTGGGCGGACGACCCGCGCCGCCCGAACGACGCGCCGTGCACGCCCTCGGACACCGACCTCTGCGGCTGGGACGACCCGGAGGGCGCGCCGCTCCTCATCGCGGAGCTCGCGGAGCACGCGCGGCTGCTCGCGGCCCGCTACGGCGACCGCGTGGACGACTGGGCGACGGTCAACGAGCCCATCAACTACCTGCTCGCGAGCTACGGAGTCACCGTCTTCCCGCCGGGGCGCAACCTGATCCTCTCGGGCGACACCGGCTTTGCGCGCTTCGTCGAGGTCGTGCGGAACTACATCCGCGCGCACGTCGCGATCTACGACGCGATCAAGGAGGCAGACACGATCGACGCCGACGGCGACGGAGTCGCGGCGAGCGTGGGCTTCACGCTCTCGGTCTCGGACTGGCAGCCTGCGCGCTACAACCGGCCGAGCACGAATCCGATCGACCTCGCGGCGACGGCGCGCGTGAAGGCCGTGTATCTCTATCTCTTCCCCGACGCGGTGCAGGCGGGCGGCTTCGACACCGACTTCGACGGAGTCAGCGACGAGCCTCACCCGGAGTGGGCCAACAAGCTCGATTGGCTCGGGGTGCAGTACTACTTCCGCGCGGGCGTGACGGGCGCGCGCTCGATCATCCCGGGGATCGACGCGTCGGTGTGCGCGATCGGCCTCGACTTCGGCGCGTGCCTGCCGCCCTCGGACCCGACTCACGAGGTGCCGACGATGCACTACGAGTATTACGAACCCGGCCTCTACAACGTGCTCGCGGACTTCGGCGCGCGCTGGCCTGCGTTGCCGATGACCGTCACGGAGGGCGGCATCGCGACGACCGTCGGGGCGCGTCGGGCAGAGAACGTCGTGCGCACGCTCGAGCAGATCATGCGGGCCCGCGCGGACGGCGTCGACGTGCGCGGCTATTACCACTGGAGCCTCTACGACAACTTCGAGTGGGCCGAGGGCTACACGCCGCGCTTCGGACTCTACACAGTGGACTTCGGCGGCACCTACGACCGCACCGCGACCGAGGGCGCGACCGTCCTCGGCACCATCGCCGGCGCGCGCGCTCTGACCATCGCCGAGCGCACGCAATACGGCGGACTCGGGCCCATGACGCCGGAGCCTTGAGTCGAAGGCCTAGGTGCGGGACTTCAGCGAGGCGATCGCGTTCGAGCGAGGCGGCGGCAAGCTGTCGGTCACTGCGTGTGCCCGGGGGCGACGCGCACCGAGTTCGCGGACGCCGCCGGCATGACGCTGAACGCGATGGCCGACGCCGCGATGCAGAGCGGCGAGTCCTGCGTGCGCGAGGCGCTGGAGGCGACGTTCGCCGGGCGGCGCCTCGTCGTGACGGGGCGCTGAACGAGGTCATCACGTTCCTGACGCGCTTCTCGCCGCGTTGGCTCTCTGCGCGCCTCGCCGAGAGGTCGATGCGACCTCCGAAGTGACGACGACGAAGGGAGCCGCGCGGAGGGCGAGGTGAGGCGCCGGGGCGCTCGAACGTCCGCGGCGGGTTGCGCTATCGTGCGGCCGATGCCCGCCTTCACGCCCGCGCTCACCGTCCGCGTACCCGTCGCCTGGGGCGACATGGACGCGTTCCAGCACGTCAACAACACCGTGTATCTGCGCTGGTTCGAGACCGCGCGCATCGACTGGTTCGCGCGCGTCGAGTTCCAGAGCGCGGGCGGCGCTGGGCCCATCCTCGCGCGCACGGAGATCGACTACCGACTGCCGGTGACGTGGCCCGACACGATCGACGTCGCCGTCGGGGTCGTCGCGCTGGGCAGGTCTTCAGCGACGCTAGGCTATCGAGTCACGAGCGAGAAGTGGGAGGGGGCCATCGTCGCAGAGGGCCTCACCGTGATCGTGCTCTTCGACTACGGGACAAAGCAGAGCGTGCCGCTCGACGACGCGCTCAGGGCGCGAGTGACCGGGGGCGCGTAGCGAGAGATCTCGGCGGAGCCCGTTGAGCATATGATTGCTCCGCTTCCTCACGACAGCCACGAGGCTCTGGTGTTTCTGCTCGATCAGTTGCACGAGGGAATGAAGCGAAAGTTGAATTACCAGGTGATGGCCCAGCCCGACTCACCTGTCTACGGAGCCCTAACTGCCTGGAAGGATCAGGTAGCTCCGCAATACTCGCCTATCATTG
>CAIUAC010000590.1 GCA_903896985.1 uncultured Sandaracinus sp. | reverse complement strand
GCGACGCGCCGAGGCCCGCGAAGATGCCGGCCTGGCTCGGGTTGAGCGCGGCCGCGCGCTCGTACGCCGCCGCGGCCTCGCGGAAGCGACCGGCGGTGTAGTGGGCGCGAGCGGCCTCGCGGAGCGCGTCGAACGGGCTCTGCGCGGGCGCTGCGGCCGCCGTGGTGCCGGTGCCGGTCGGGTGTGCGCCACCGGTGGTCGTCGCGGGATTCGCGGCCACAGTGGTGCCGGTCCCCGTGGTGTGCGTGCCCGTCGCGGCCGGCGTTGTCGTGCCGGTGTGCTCACCGCCAGCGTGGCCGCCGCCGGTGTGGCTCCCGGTGTGCTCGCCGCTGCCGGCTGGGGTCGGCTCGGCGACGGCGACCGTGGGCGGCGGTGCGGCGGGGGCCTCGGCCTGCAGCGTGAACGCGACGGCTCCAGTGCGGCCCGAGTCGACGACCTCGTTGCGCGCGAGGTAGCCCGTCAGCTCGAAGCGCAGGTTGTGCGACGCGGCGGTGACCTGGAGATCACACGGCGTCGTGCAGCGCTCGCCGTCGTCGACGATGGCGGTCGCGCCCGGAGGCGTCGTGTTGAGGTTGAGCGTGACGCGGGCAGGCTCCGCCGGCGCGACGACGGGCGGCACCGGGGCGACCGCGGGATTCTCGGGAATCGCGGTCGGCACGCCCGTCGGCGTCGGCATGACCGGGAGCGTCGTGGGCGGCAGCGCGCCGCTCGGCGCGCCGCTGTTCGGCAGGTTGAGGCCCGCGACGGTGTCGCCCGGAGCGGTCAGCCCGAGCGGCGTGTTCATCAGCGCCGTCGCCTTCGACGAGATGTAGTAGTAGCCGCCGACGAGGCCGGCGGAGCTGAGGCCGCAGAAGCCGAGGAGCCCGAAGAGCACGAAGAGGCCAACCTTGCTCTTCTTCTTCTTCGCGGGGGCCTGCGAGGCGTAGGCGCCGGGGCTGGTCTCTGCGCCCGGGCTGGAGTAGCCGCCGGGGCTCGAGTATCCCTGCTGCTGCGGGGCGCCGTAGCCAGCCTGCGGAGCCTGGGGCTGCGCGGCGTAGCCTTGCTGCGGCTGCTGCGCGGGCGGCACGTACTCCGGGATCGCGAACCCCGCAGGCGCTGCCGGGAGCGGCGCAGAGGCGGCCGCGAGACCTTGCTGCAGCACGCGCTGCACGTCGACGGCCCTGGTCTCTGCGAGCTCGTCGTAGTCGAAGTCGTCGGGCGGCTTCGCGAGGACCGCCTCGGCCTCCTCGACGTCGATCGGGGAGAGCTCCTGGGTCACGTCGCGCGGCGGCTCACCGCCGGGAGGCGGCGGGGGCGGCGGCTTGCTCGGCGCCGCGACGCGGAGGTCCTGCGCGCCGGAGGGCGGCGGAGGCGGCGGCGGTGGGCGGCTCGGCGTCGGCTGGACGGCGGGCATTCCGAGCATCGTAGAGAACTTGGGCTTCTGGGGAGGCGTCACGGCGTTGTTGTCGGTGGAGGGAGCGGAGCCCGGCGCGACGGCCGGCAAGCCGAGGAGCGTGCTGCTCGGCGGACGCAGCGTGCCCGAGCCTCGGGCGGCGGCGCCTGCGCGGACGGCGTCGATCGAGGCCGCTGCGCCGCTCGCTTGGTCGAACGCCATCGTCGACTCGCGGGAGGTCGGAGTGGCCTCGGGCAGGAACGGCTCGAGCGCGCGGCGCACCTGCTGCGCCGAGAACGGACGCTCGCGCGGCTCCTTCGCGAGCAGCGACTCGAGCAGCGAGCGGACCCCCGTGGGGAGCTGCACGGGGAGCGGAGGCACGGCCTGCGTCGCGTGCGCGGCGAGCAGCGCGGCCTCGTCGCCGGCGAACGGCGGCGCGCCGGCGAGCATCTCGTAGAGGATGCAGCCGAGCGAGTAGAGGTCGCTGCGGAAGCTGACGAGCTTGCCCGTCGCCTGCTCCGGCGAGACGTACGCCGCCGTCCCGAGCACGTCGAAGACCTGCGACGAGCGCACGTGCGCGGCGATGCCCGAGTCGATCACGAGCGCGCGCGCGAGCCCGTTCGGCTGAGCCTGCAGCATGACGTGCCCTGGCTTGAGATCGCGGTGCAGGAGGCCCGCGCGATGCAGCTCGTCGAGCGCCGTGGCGAGCTGCGCGGCGATCGCGAGCGCCTCGGGCATCGGCAGCGCGCCGTTGCGCGCGAGGCGCACGCGCAGCGAGACGCCGTCGATCCATTCGCGGAAGAGCCAAGTGGCCGAGCCCGCCTCGCCCGTCGCCTGCGGGAGCGCGAGGTTCGAGTTGCTCAGGGTGGCCTGCTTGACGAGCTCGCGCTTGACGCGCTGACGCTCCGCCGCGTGGGTCGTGCCTGCGGACTGCAACACCTTGAGCAACCCACGGCGGCCGGTCTGGGGCTCGTCCGCTAGGTAGAGGGTGCCAGTCTCGCCGAGCGCGAAGACCTCGACGACGGTGAAACGCTCCGCGAGCTCCGCGGGGATGGACTCGATCGCCTGCTCTACACCGGCGTTTCCGTCACGCGGGCACGAGGGCTGGTCGGTGGAGAGGACGATGCGGCAGAGGGGACAGACGAGCATGGATTTGACTTCCGGCGCTGCGGGGCCCGCAGGGTAGGCTCCGCGGGCACCGGGGGTCAATGTCAGCGTGGGGTTGAGCTGGGCGTGCATGGGGCACGCCGGCTTACGACGCCGCGGCCAGGACCTTCCTTGGGCGGGCGAGAGCGGCCGCGCAAGCCTCGACCGCGAGGGCGCTCCAGACGAGCCCGTGCACCGCCGCGCGCGCGCCGCTCGGCTCGAGCCAGACGCGCTCGACGAGCCAGCGGTCCGCGGGCGCGTACGCGACGAGCACGACCGCGGCCCAAACGAGCCCCGCGAGCCCACCGGCGGCGCACTCGAGCGGCAGCAGCCAGAGCAAGTACCAAGGGTGCAGCTGCGGCGCGAAGAGGAGCGCGACGAGCAACACGACGCGCGCGGCGAGGAGCGGCTCCGCGCGCCTGCGCACGAGCCAGAGCGCGAGCGCGAGCACGGCGGCGAGCACGAGCGCCCGCGCGAGGAGCCCAGCGACGTACGCGCGCTGAAAGTCCGTGGGGTCGGGCGCGCTCTTCTTTGGGCCGTTGAGCCCGGCGCGCGGGTCGAGCGAGGTCCCGTGGAGCGCCGCGATCACGCCGCGCAGCGCCGGCACGCGCACGTGCGTCGGCGAGGAGTCGCTCAGCCCTGCGACGCCATCGACGACGACGGCGGCGGCGCGCTCGACGACGAAGAACGCGCCCTCGTTGCCTCGCCAATGGCGCGCGTATTGGCCGAGCCCGCCCGGCGCCTCGCGCCCGCCCGAGAGCGCGAGCAGCGGCAGCAGCGAGAGCAGCACCGCGAGCACCGCGGCGCGCCTGTCACGGAGCGCGACGAGCGGCGCGAGCGCGAGCCCGACCAGCTTGGTCGCGCTCGCGAGCAAGAAGAAGAGCGCGGCGACGAGCGCGCGCGAGCGCACGAGCGCCAGCACGCCGGCGGCGAGTAGCAAGCCCGCGACCGCGTCGACGTGCCCGGCGAGCGCGCTCTCCGTCAACGCGAGCGGGCAGAGCGCGAAGACGAGCGTCGCCCGCGCCTTTGCTGCGCCGGGCGCGAGCGCGGCGACGAGCGGCACCGTGCCGAGGTGCGCGGCGAGCATCAGGGCCTTCACCGGCAGCGGCGTGTGCGCGAGCGCGCCGCAGAGCGCGAAGACCGCCTGCGCGAAGGGCGGGTAGATCGTCGGGATCTCGGGGTTGTTCACGCGGCGCCAGAGCGCGTCGCGGAGCGGCGCGAGGTGCGGGTCATCGGGCGCGTAGCGATACGGGCTCACGCCAGCGAGCGTCACGCGCCCGTCCCAGAGATACCGAAAGACGTCGTCCGAGAGCAGCGGCGGCGCGAGCGTGAGCGCCACCCCGGCGACGAGCGCGCAGCCGAGCCCCAGCCAGAGCGCCTCGCGCGGGGCGAGCCCTCCGCCCGTGACGACGAGCCCAGCCCACGCGAACGACGCGCCCGCGATGAAGAGCGCCGTCGTCGAGGGTGAGCCCGAGGTCGCCCCAGTCGCCGCGACGAGCACGAGCAGCGCCGTCGTCGCGAGCGCCGCGAAGTACGCCGCGACGCGGTCCCCCGGCGACGGCAGCGTGTGGAGCATGGACACGACGGAAAGAAGAAGAGGCGCCCGCGGTGTGCGAGCGCCCCTTCGTACGTCACCGCGGCGAGCGCGGCTACGTGGGTTCCCGAATCAGAGCGTGAACGTCGCGACCGGCAGCCGCTGCTGCGGCTGGAGGGTCACGTTGTAGACGCCGTAGATGCGGCCACCGACGGCGATCGACACCGTCGCGACGGTCGGGCCTGCGCCACCGCACTCGCCCCAGTAGTGCACTTCGATCTGGTACTGCCCGTGCGGCGGCGTCTGCGTGTCCCAGAAGACGTTCTCGATGGTGGGGTTGGCCTCACCCTGGCGGCAGTTACCGCGCGCGTCGTGGTCGAGGTGGCCGCCCGAGGCGAGCTGCGTGTTCGAGTAGCTGACCGTCTGGCCCTGCGGGTCCGTGACGTAGAGGTCGATGTCCGCGGGCGTGTTCCAGCCGAGCGTGATCTGGATGGAGCCGGTCTGATAGCCGCAGCCCTCGTCGATCTGCCCGTTGCAGTTGTCGTCGAGACCGTTGCACTGCTCAGCCGCGCCCTGCGTGCAGGTCGCCTCGACGACCTGGACGCCCGCGCCCATCTGCGGCGCGTTGACCTGGATGGTCCCATTGACCTGCGGCGGCGGCTGCCCACCGTTGACGGTGATGGTCGCGGTGGGAGGCGGCGGGGTCGTGACGTACCCGGTCGCGACGAGGCGACAGCCGGCGGTTGCGAAGATGATGCTGGAAAGTGCGACAATCGTCTGCTTGTTCATTGGACCCCACGCCTCCTGCGGCAGCCACTTGGCCGGCCTTTTGGCGGGGCGACTCTACGTCGCCCGACCACATATCGTCAAACGGGACCCGGACGCCCCGGGCGCGGACCGCGCGACCCGGTAGACGAAGCCGGGTGCCAGCTGATTCACGCAGCGTCTTCGAGCGGCGCCGGCGGCTCGCTCGGGCGCGAGAGGCGCTCGCCGAGGATCAGGCGCCGCACGCGCTCGGGGTCACGCACCTCGAAGAGGATCGGCGGGACGCTGTCCTTCGCGGGCGTGACGCTGCCGAGCGCGCCGCTGTCCCCGAGCGCGCGCGCGTCGGGACCGTCGAGGATCAGGAACATCGTGTAGAGCCCGTTCGCTCGCGGCTCCTGCGCGACGTCGACGATGCGGCGGCGATCGACGCTGAGCTCGGTGCGCCCGCGGCGGATCAGCAGGCGCCGCTCGGTCAGCAGATACTCGGTGTCCCGCACCATCGCGCGGCTGCGAAAGAGCCCGTACCAGAAGAGGTAGGCGCCGATCGTCAGCAGCGTGCCGAACGCGAGGAAGGTGCTCGCGAAGAAGAACAGCCATGTCCACGAGCGCACCTGCATCCCGAGCATCTCGAAGCCGAGCAGCTGCGACGCCATGCGCCACTCGTAGAACACCGAGAACGCCATCAGCCCGGCGCCCGCGATCGCCGTGGACCACTCGCGCCAGTCGAGCGCGACGCGCTCGGGCGCGCCTCCCCAGAGGAGGCTCTCGT
>CAIUAC010000589.1 GCA_903896985.1 uncultured Sandaracinus sp. | reverse complement strand
TCGCCGCGACGAGCATCGCCACAAGGAGGCACCGCACCACAAGGCGCCGGCACATAGGTGTTCGAAAGGCCATCGTTCTCTCCACTTCGCGCCTCTATCTATTCGATGATCTGCGCGCCGTTCGCGCCGCGCTCGGCGGCTGGACGCGGGGTGGCGCTGTTGGGCGAGCCCGGCGTCGGGGTCGACTCGGTGCCTTGGGGATGCGGGATGTGGCGCGGCGTCGCACCGGTCGGTCGCGGCGCGGAGTCGGGGAGCGCCGCTAGCTGCGCTTGGCCCGCGTCGGGCGTCTGCGCGGCGACGACGGGCGCGGGCACCGGCACCACGACCGGCGCGGCGAATCGCGGAGGCTCGACCGGCGATGTCGGTGACGCTGCACCCGCGGAGCCATGCCCGAGGGTCGAAGGCGGCACGTCCGACGGGCCGCGACCGACCAGGACGACGACGCCGATCAGCGCCGCCGCGACCAAGCCGGCGCCGATCAGCGCGACCTTCGGCAGCGCGCGCTTCGGGGGCGCACCCGCGTCGTCGGACGGCACCGTGCCCGCCCACGTGAACGGCGTCGCTGACGCCTGCCCCGGCTGCCCAATGGGGCCAGGCGCGGCGCTCTCGTGCGGCGGCCGCGCGTCCACCACCGTCGGAGCAACCGCGGCGCCCGCCCTTGCGACACCGCCCACCGCGTCGCGCAGCGCCTGCGCAAGCTCGCCCGCGTGCGCGAAGCGCGCGGCCGGGTCGGTGAGGAGCGTGCGGTCGACGACCTCGACGAGCGCGGGCGGCAGCGCGACGCCCATCGTCCCGACGCCGGGCGCGCGCTGCGTGACGATGTTCACGAGCATGGCGGTCGGCACTGCCGCCTCGAACGGCAGGCGCGCGGTGAGGCACTGAAAGAGCACGACGCCCATCGACCAGACGTCGCTCGGGGGGCCGAGGTCGGCCTTTCCGAGCGCCTGCTCGGGCGACATATACGAGGGCGTGCCGACGATGAAGCCGGTGCCCGTCTTCGCCGTGTTGCCGCCGGCGACCTTCGCGATGCCGAAGTCGAGCAGCTTCGGGACCTCGCGCCCCTGCGCGTCGAGCGAGAGGAAGATGTTGTCGGGCTTCAGGTCGCGGTGGACGATCCCGTGAGAGTGCGCGAGGGCGAGCGCGTCGATGGTCGGCAGCAGGCGCGCGAGGGTGTCGTCCACGCTCATCGGGCCGCGCGCGACGGCGTCGCTGAGCGGCTTCCCCTGCATCAGCTCGAGCACGAGGTAGACCGCGCCGTCCTCGGCTTGGCCCATGTCGAGGACGTCCACGACGTTCGGGTGACGCAGCTTCGCCGCCGCCCGCGCCTCTTGCAGGAAGCGCTGCACGACCGCCGGGTCGGTCGCGAAGTCGGCGTTGAGCATCTTCACCGCGACCTCGCGCCCCGTCCACGCGTGCAGGCCCGCGAACACCGTGCCCATCCCGCCCGCGCCGAGGATGCGGTCGATGCGGTACTTGCCCGCGAGCGTGGTCCCGAGGCGGTCTTCTGCGTTGAGCGTCGGCATGGCTAGAAGCGCCCCGCGCAGCTCGCGCCGAGCACTGAGCCGAGCGTCGGCGTGCACGAGACGCGCGCCTGCGTAGGCGGCGTCTCAGACGCGTCAGAGCCCCCGCTGAGCAGCGCGAGGGCGAGCCCGCCCGCCAGGAACACGCCGCCACCGATCAGGCTGACCGTCATCAGCGACTCCGCCGAGCGCACCTTCGCGGAGTAGTTGTGGCAGTTGTCCTCACGAGTGGACATGCCCTTGAGACAGAGCGAGTCGTTGTTGTAGCTCGCCGCGGCCGACTCGCGCTGCGTGTAAAACATGATCCCGAGCCCGACGCCGACGACGCCGACGCCCGCGGCGGTCCAGCCGAGGACGGGCAGCAACGAGGAGCTCGACTCGGCGGTGTCGTCGGCGGACGTCGAGGCGACCGGCGGGGTGACGGTCACAGCCGGACGCGTCGTCGTCAGCGCCAATCGCGGCGCGACGTGTCGCACGGGCTGCACGGGCTGCTCCGGTCGTACGGGCTGAACCGGCCGCACCACCTGCACGACGGTCACCGCGGCCACCGGGACGGGCACGAGCTCGAACGACTCGCGGCTGAGCTGTGCGGCGGTCACGGTGACCGTGCGCGTGTTCGACACGAAGCCGGGGGCGCTCACCTCCACCGTCGCAGCGCCCGGCAGCAAGCGCAGCGGCTGCGCCAGCGGCAGCGTGCCCGCGTCGTGCCCGTTGACGCGAAGCTGCACGCCGGGGCGATCCGCCCGCACATCGAGCGAGCCGAGGTGCGCGCGCACCGCGACGAGGCCGTCCTCGAGCGCCGCGCGATGGCTCACGATCCACGCATCGCCGCTCACCGCCGCAGCCTCTGCGAGGTGCGCCTCGGCCTCGACGAACTGGCCGAGCGCCTGCTCCGCCAAGCCCATCTGCGCCCGCGCGCGCGGCGCGTGCCCCGCCTCCCACGCCTGCGTGAAGAGCGCGAGCGCCTGCTCGTCGTTCCCCGCGCGGCGCGCACCGATGCCGGCGGCGATCAGCTGCTCAGAGCTGCGGTCCTGCGCGGCGACGCTCGACGACGCCGCGAGCGCGACCACGACAAAAAGCGCGACGCCGATCCGCCCGGATTTCGTAACTACCCGAATACTGGAAATCGACACGACTTCGAGGGTGCGCGACAAGAGCGGCCGCGGTCAATGGCGCCCCGGACGATTCGCCCACAATCCGCGCCGCTTTTTTGACCCGACTCGCCCTCATCAGCGAAACACGAGGCATGGTCTTCTTCGTCGCCACCGTCATCGGGCTCCTCCTCGCAGACGACGTCATTCGGTTCGCGAACCGCAAGCTGCAGTGAGCGGCGCCGGGGGGCGCACGGCCAGGCTCTCGGCGCGCGGTTGAACGCAGCCGGGGGTACGCCGCAACGGACGTCCACAGAGAACGGACGCCCGCCGCATGCTATCGTCGCCCTCCATCCCGGCCCCCGCTGCGCTGCCTGCCCTCTCGGGCACGGCCATCGGGTTTCGCCCCTCTCTGACGCTCTTGCGCGCAAGGTCTCCGGAACGCACCGCCCCGATGGATGCCCCCGACCCACTGATTCTCAGGGCGCAAGCAGGGGATGAGGCTGCGTTTCGCGAGATCTTCCTGCGACACCGCGGCGACGTCGCGCGCGTCGTGCAGCGCGTCATGGGGCCCTCCCCCGACGTGGAAGACGTCGTGCAGGACGTGTTCGTGCACGTCTATCGCTCGCTGAAGTCGTTTCGCGGGGACTCGAAGTTCTCGACTTGGCTCTATCGCCTGGCGGTCAACGTCACGCGCATGCACCTGCGGCGCGGGCGCTCTCGCCCGCAATTCTCGAACGTCGAGGTGCCGGAGGCGCCGCCCGACGACGAGCCGCTCGACACGCCGGAGCGCCGCCTCGAGTGCTCCGACCGCCTGCGCGCCCTCTATCGCCTGCTCGAGAACCTCAGCGAGAAGAAGCGCATGGTGCTCGTGCTGCACGACCTCGAGGGGCGCCCCGCGAAGGAGATCAGCGAGCTGGTCGGCGCGCCGGTGCTGACGGTGCGCACGCGCTTGTTCTATGCGCGCAAAGAGCTTTATGCCGCGATCGCCAAGGAGCCGAAGCTGAGCGCCCTGCTCGCGGAGTTGGGGCCGGACGTGCACGGGCAGCCGGACGCGCCTGCGTCGGGTGAGCGGCCGTCCGTGCCTGGGAACGCTGGGGGAGAGCGATGAGCGCGCACGCAGCCAAGACCGCCGCGTTGATGGCCTACGATCTCGAGCTGCTGTCGCCCGACGGGCGCGCGCGGCTCGAGCGACACCTCGAGCGCTGCGCCGTGTGCGCGGGCGAGCTTCGCAGCATCCGCGCTTACGAAGCGCTCGCGAGCGAGGCGCGCGCGAAGGCGTGGCGTGAGCCCGACTGGGACCGCATGGACCTCGCGCTGCGCCGCGAGGCGAAGGACGTCGCCCGCGCGACGAAGCGCGACCGGACGAGCGGGCGCACAGCAGTTTATGGAGCGCTCGCCGCTGCGGCGGCGGTCATCCTCGTGGTGGGGGGCGGGATGCTCGTGCCGGACACGGCGGCAAATCGGCCGGAACCTCGCGCGGCGGTGGCTCTCGCGCTCGTCGATGGGGCGGCGCGCGAGGGCACGGTCACCGCGCTCGCGGGGCAGGCGACGGTCGATGGGCGAGCGCTCGCGCTCGGGGACGTCATCGCCGAGAGCGCGCGCCTCGTCACGGCGACGGGCAGCGCGACACATGTGCGCCTCGCGGACGGGACGGGCTTCGTGCTCGCGGCGGAGACGACGGCGCGGCTCGACCGCAGCCGAGAGCGCACGACGGTGCTGACGCTCGAGTCGGGCAGCGTCACGAGCCGCGTGGCGCACCTCGAGCAGGGCGCGCGCTACGAGGTCGAGGCCGCGCCGTACGTCATTCACGTGCGCGGGACGCACTTCACGGTCGCGCGCAGCCCCGACGCGGGCGTGTCGGTGAGCGTGCGAGAGGGCGTCGTCGAGGTCACGCAGGGTGAGACGGTCGTCGCGCGCGTCGTCGCGCCGAGTCGCTGGGCGGCGCCTGCTGGCCCGGCTGCGCCTGCTGGCCCGGCTGCGCCTGCTGGCCCGGCTACGCCTGCTGGCCCGGCTGCGCCTGCTGGCCCGGCTGCGCCTGCTGGCCCGGCTACGCCTGAGGCCACCGGTGCGCCGGAGCCAGGGACGCTCGTCGAGCCGATCGCGCTCGCGCCGAACGCCGTCGGCTGGCCGATCGTGCGCATCCCGACGGCCGCGGGCGTGACCCGCATCGACTTCGACGGGGTGTCGCTGCCGCTGGCCGGGGCCATCGCGATGCGCGCGTCGGTGGGACCGCACGAGGGGCTCGCCTATGGGCTCAGCGGGACGCCGGTGCGCTTCGCGATGGTGGTCGGGCCCGAGGGGATGTCGCTCGACCCGACGCTGATGCTCGCGCCCCCGGCGAGCGCCGAACCGCGCCGCGGGACGCTCGATCCCGCCGTCGTCCGCGGCGTCGTCACGCGCGGCATGGACGGCGTGCAGCGCTGCTACCGCACCGCGCTGATGCGCCGCCCCGACCTCGCCGGTCGGATGGCGCTGCGTATCACCGTCGATCCGAGCGGCCACGTCTCGCGCGCGACGCTCGCGAGCACGGCGACGCCGTACGAGTGGCTCTCGACCTGCGTGGAGAACCAGGCGAGCGCGTGGGCCTTCCCCGCCCCCACTGGCGGCGGCGCGGTCTCGCTCAGCCTGCCGCTCGACTTCGCGTCGGAGTAGACCCCGCCACTTTCTGGCGGCGTCGGCGGCGCGTTGCCTATGCTTCGCCCGTGGATTCGGCCCTCCCCCGGCGCACCCAGCGGCCCTACCCGCCGCGCGACCCGCAGCCTTGCCCGGCGCCCAGCCCTCCACGGCGGCAGGGGCGTGGCTACGGGCGCGCGCTGCTCTCGGTGCTGGCGCTGACCGGCGGGATCTACCTGGCGCGCCACGCGCACCCGTCGTCGCTCCACGCGCCCAGCGTCGCGCACGCCGCGCGCCTCGCAGGGCCGCACGCGCACCGCGTTTCACCGCTCCTCGCCGCGACGGTGGCGCTCCCGCCGCACGTCCGTGTGGAGAGGCCGCCGGTGGCCGACTCGTATCTGCCGACCGACACCTTCGGCGAGCGGAGCGCCCGCGGGCTCAACATCACGGGCGCGACCTCGCACCGGCTGATCCTCTTCACCTTCGACGACGGTCCGGACCGCTCGACGACGCCAGAGCTGCTCGATCGGCTCGACGCGGCTGGCGTGCACGCCGTCTTCTTCCTCGCCGGCGACCGCATCCGCGGCGACAACCAGCAGCAGCGCGATCAGGCCAAGATCGCGCGCGACGAAGTGCGGCGCGGACACCTCGTCGGGAACCACACGGTCGACCACCGCGCGCTGCCGACGCTCGACTCGTCGGTGATCCTCGAGCAGCTCGACGCGAGCGAGCGGATCTTCCAGGACGTCTTCGGCGAGCGCCCGTGGCTGTTCCGCCCGCCGTACGGCGTGCACTCCGAGCGCACCGACTATCTGGTCGAGAGCCACGGCTACACGATCATCCTGTGGAACCTCGGCACCGGCGACCCGCAGGTGCGCACCGCCGAGGACGTGCACACGACGTGGAGCCGGGTCTTCGCGCGCCGTGAGCTCGAGAACGGCGAGCGCGGCGGCGTCGTGCTTTTGCACGACACGCACCAGTGGAGCGTCGAGGGCTTCACGCTGATCTACGACGATCTGATGGCGCGGAACTGCAAGCTCCTCGAGGAGGGCGCCGAGCTCTACGACATCGTCGACGACCCCTCGCTGTTCTTCGCGGCTCGGAACGGCGCGCCCGCTGGCACGGAGGCGCCGCCCGCGGACGTGCCGGCGGCGGTGCTCGCGGCGCGCCAAGCCCGGGTGCGCGAGGCGACCGAGCGGCGCTGTCACGCGGTCGCCGCACGCTGACTGACGCGCTCGACGACGCCGGGGGCGCTCGTCGTCGGTGACAACCGCGCCTTGTTCTGCGACAACCGCTGCAATGCAGCCAGCACTCTCCACTTGCGCTTCCTGCGGCTTCGCCAACCCGAAGACCTGGCGTACCTGCGCGCGCTGCGGGACGCCGCTCGGGAGCAGCGCCGCGCGACGCCCGAGCTTCAGCGGCCAACGCGCCGCGCCGGACTCGACCCTCGTCGAGGCCCCCGCGACCTCGGGCGCCGCCCCCGTCTCCGACGCGACCGACCCGCAGCTCGACGAGTCCTCGCCGGATCACAGCGCCGAGCAAGAGGCGCCGTTCATCGGGCAGGTCGAGGCGTCCGAGGCGGTCCGCGCAGGGGTCGAGCGGGCGTTCACGCTGGGGATGCCGACGCTCGTCGCGCTCGCGGGCGGGCGCGGCTCGGGCAAGACCCGGCTGCTGGTCTACGCGAGCGAGTTCGCCGCGCGCATCGCGCCCGATGTGCTCGTCCTCTACGCCGCCTGCCGTGAGGGCGGCGATGGCGCCTACGCGCCCTTCTCCAGGCTCCTGCTCGAGCGCTTCAACGTGACGCCGTCGTCGGGTCCTGCGGTCATCCGAGGGCAGATGGCGACCGTCGTCGGGCAGGTGATCGGCTCCATCGACGCCATCCGCGTCGCCGAGACGACGCACCTGCTCGGGCACGTCGCGGGCGTGCCGTTCCCCGACAGCCCGTTCCTCACGCCGCTCGAGGGACGCCCCGACGAGCTACGGCGCCGCGCGCGCCTGGCCGTGAAGCGCTTCCTCGAGGGCGAGGCGCAGCGCCGCCCGGTGCTCGTGCTGCTCGACAACATGCACGAGGCCGACACGGAGGCGTGGGACGTCCTCGACGCCATCCTGCAGGCCGAGGCGCACCTCTCGGTCGTCGTCGCGGGCGACGAGTCCATCCTCGAGCGAGCGCGCGCGATCAACGCTCCGGGCGGCACCACCGTCGGGCCGATCGAGACGTTCAACGAGGGCGACGTCGCGACGATGCTGCTGACGCTGCTGCCGACGCTGACCTCCGCGCCGGAGCCGCTCGTCGCTGCGGTCACGCACCGCTCGCGTGGCAACCCGAGCGCCCTCCGCGAGCTGGTCATGGCGCTCGCGGACGCGGGGCTCTTTCGAGAGACGGCCGACGGGCT
>CAIUAC010000588.1 GCA_903896985.1 uncultured Sandaracinus sp. | reverse complement strand
GCCCGGCGGGCTCGCAGACGAGCGGCACCTGCGACGACTGCGGCGGAGGCGGCGGAGGCGGCATCATCTCGATCCAGTCGCGCACGCGCGCGCTCGACGGCGCGGCGCTCTTCGACGTCGGCGGCGCGCTCGGCGGCGTGTGCCCGAGCTGCACGGGCGAGGCGGGCGGTGGCGCGGGCGAGCTTCAGCTGAATCAGCTGTATGTCGGTGAGGTCTGCGACGGCTACGACAACGACTTCGACGGGCTCGTCGACGAGGACCTCGGCGACGCCGCGTGCGGGCTCGGCACCTGCGCGACGACGCTCCCCGTCTGCGCCTCGGGCACGCCGCCGATGTGCCTCCCCGTCGCGGCGGGCCCGATGTGCACGGCGCCCTTCGTCGACGCGCGCCCGCGCGTGTCGGTGATCCTCGACACCTCCGCGTCGATGCTGACGAACTTGCAGGGCTACCCGACCTTCGGCGATGGCTCGGAGGACCAGCCTGGCCTCGACACGGACGGCGACGGGCAGCCCAACGACTCGCGGCTCTACCTCGCCCGCGAGGCGCTCGGCAACGTCATCAGCGCGTACCCCGAGATCGACTTCGCGCTCGCGCGCTATCACGCCGATCAGGCGCTCGACATCTCGTGTCAGACCGCCGCGTGGATCGAGTGCGCGGGGCTGCTCGCGAGCTACGACGAGCCGACGGACAACACCGGCGCGGCGGCGTGCACGGTGCGCGTCTCGCCGACGCAGACGGTCGCCGTCAACCGCCTCTCGGCGGGCACCGAGGCGTGCATCAACTACGCGGGCTCGTGCGGACCTCCGCGCCGCGGTGCGGACATCCTCTCGGGCTTCGGCGGCGAGACGCGCGACCTCGTGCGCTGGCTCGACGGACGCGAGTCGGACTTCCGCGCGGACACCACGCCCGGCAACGTCTGCGATCACGCGCACGGCGGCGACTGCGAGGTGCGCGGCACGGGCGGCACGCCGCTGATGGGCTCGCTCGAGGCCATCGAGGACTACATGGTCCCGCTCCGCGCGACCGACCCGGCGACCGCGTGCCGCACGTACAGCGTCATCCTCGTCACGGACGGCGCCGAGAGCTGCAACGGCAACCCGATCACGATCGCGCAGCGCCTGCACGACGTCGACGGCGTCGAGGTCTACGTCGTCGCGGTCAGCGTGCTCCCGAGCGAGGAGACGGCCCTCAACGCGCTCGCGCGCGCAGGCTCGGGCGCGGCGCGCGGCGCGACCTTCGTGCGCACGCCGGATCAGCTGGTCCCTGCGCTCACCGCGATCGTCGCTGGGTCGATCCGCTTCGAGCGCTGCAACGGCCTCGACGACAACTGCAACGGCCTCGTCGACGAGGGCTTCGATCGCCTCGGCGCGGCGTGCGACGACGGCGGCATCGGCGTCTGCCGCGGCACGGGCACGTTCGCGTGCAGCGCAGACGAGAGCAACGTCGAGTGCGACCTGAGCAGCCCGGGCGCGGCGCCGGGCGTCGAGGTCTGCAACGGGCTCGACGACGACTGCGACGAGCAGATCGACGAGGGGCTGACCTGCACCGGCGCGTGCGTGCCCGCGGGCGCGGAGGTCTGCAACGGCGCGGACGACGACTGCGACGGCGCCGTCGACGAGGCGGATCCCGCGCTCGGCACGCCCTGCGGGCTCGACACGGGCAGCTGCACGCCGGGCACGATCGTCTGCATCCGCGGCGCGCTCACCTGCTCGGGCGCGGTCGAGCCGCACGCTGAGCTGTGCAACGCGGCGGACGACGACTGCGACGGCGCGGTCGACAACGAGGCGCCCTGCCCGCCGATGTCGGCGTGCCTCGACGGCGTGTGCCGCCGCGAGTGCGACCCGCTGATGGAGTTCAACTGCCCGTTCGGCTTCGAGTGCCTCGAGCGCCTGCCGCTCGTCGGCACGCACTGCATCCCGACCGCGTGCGGCGCGTGCACGGTCGACGAGCGCTGCGAGGCGGACGTCTGCGTCGGGCTCTGCGAGGGCGTGAGCTGCGACGCGAACGAGACGTGCGTGCGCGGCGCCTGCCGCGACTGCACGACGCTCGGCTGCGACGCGGGCGACCTCTGCGCGGCGGGCGCGTGCGTGCCGGACCTCTGCGGCACCGACACCTGCGCGAGCACGGAGGGCTGCTTCGACGGGAGCTGCCGCCCGCTCTGCGACGACCGCCTCTGCCCGACGGGCACGGCGTGCGACGCGAGCGGCGCGTGCACGGCGGAGCCCTGCGCCGAGGTGCGCTGCAACGCCGGACAGGTCTGCGAGGGCGGCGCCTGCCGCGACGACGTCTGCAACGGGACGTCGTGCCCCGCGGGCGACGTCTGCATCGCCGGGCGCGGCTGCGCGGCCGAGCCGTGCGCGCTCGTCGAGTGCCCCGCGGGGCGCGTGTGCACGGTGTCGCTGCGCGGAGACGCGCAGTGCTTCGTGCGCGGCGACGCGAGCCGCCCCGGCGCGCCCGACTACGTCTCCGCGACGGGCGGCGGCGGCTTCTGCAGCGCGGCGCTGCCCGGACACGAGCGCGGCAGCGCGCGCGACCTAGTGACGTTCGCGCTCGCGCTGCTCGGCCTCGCGGGGCTGCGCGCTCGACGAGGCGCGCGGCGCTCAGTGCCCAGCGAACGCGGCGCGAAGGAGGTGCGCTGATGTT
>CAIUAC010000587.1 GCA_903896985.1 uncultured Sandaracinus sp. | reverse complement strand
TCAAGACCGTGCGCCCCGAGGAGCACGACGCGATCCGTCGCGCGTTCGAGGAGCAGTGCGTGGCGCTCCGCGACGCGGGCGTCGACGCGCTCGTGCTCGAGACGTTCAGGCAGCCCGAGGAGATCCGCCTCGCGCTCGAGGGCGCGCGCGCGAGCGTCGGGGACACGCTGCCGGTCCTCGCGCTCGTGTCGTTCGACGCGTTCGGCACGATGGCGGACGGCACTGGCCCAGAGGAGACGGCGACGCGGCTCGCGGCGTGGGGCGCGTCGGCGGTCGGCGTGAACTGCGCAGACGGTCCTGCCGGCGTCTACGAGATGGTCGTTCGGATGCGCGGCGCGGGGCTGCCGGTGGTCGCGATGCCGAACGCCGGGCTGCCGCGGCGCGTCGAGGGGCGCTTCGCGTACATGGCGACGCCGGAGTACTTCGCGCTCTACGCGAAGCGGCTCTTCAAGGCGGGCGTGCGCGCGGTCGGCGGCTGCTGCGGCACGACGCCCGAGCACATCAAGAAGATCGTCGCCTCGGCGCGCATGCTCGGCGCGGACGACGGCGCGAGCGTCACCGTCGGCGGCGGCGGGATGCGCGCCGACGAGGAGGAGGCGAGCCCCGACCGCGTCGAGGCGGCGCCCGGCGTCGAGGTCGTGCCGCTCTCGCACAAGGGCGAGCTCGGCGCGAAGCTGATGGCGAAGCACTTCATCGTCTCGGTCGAGGTGAACCCGCCGCCGGGGCTCTCGCTCGAGTCCGCGCTCGATGGCGCGCGCATGCTGAAGGAGTGCGGCGTCGACGTGATCAACGTCGCCGACGGCGCGCGCGCCTCCGCGCGAATGGGCAACCTCGCGCTCTGCGCGCGCATCCATCGCGAGCTCGGGATGCCCGCGCTGATGCACGTGACGACGCGCGACCGCAACCTCCTCGGGCTCGTCGCGCACCTGCTCGCCGCGCACGAGCTCGGCGTGCATGACCTCGTCATCGTGACGGGCGATCCTCCCAAGATGGGCGATTTTCCCGACGCGACCGCGGTCTACGATCTCGACTCGATCGGGCTGCTGCGCCTCGTGCGCGGGCTCAACCACGGCTTCGATCCGGGCGGCAAGCCGATGGGCGGCGCGACGCGCTTCTTCTGCGCGACGGGCGTCGAGCCCGCGGCGAAGGACTACGAGCGCGAGCTGCGGCGCCTCGAGCAGAAGCGGAACGCGGGCGCGGAGCTCGTGATGACGCAGCCCGTCTACGATCCGCGCGTGCTCGAGCGCCTGCTCGACGATGTCGCCGCGCTCGGCCTCCCGGTGCTCGTCGGCATCCTGCCGCTCGCGAGCTATCGCAACGCGGAGTTCCTGCACAACGAGGTGCCGGGCATGAGCATCCCCGACGAGATCCGCGAGCGGATGCGCGTCGCGGGCGGCGGAGCGGCGGGCCGCAAGGAGGGCGTCGCCATCGCGCGCGAGATGCTCAGCGCCGTCAAAGATCGCGTCGCCGGCGCGTACATCATGCCGCCGTTCGGGCGCTACGAGCTCGCCGTCGAGGTCATCGACGGCATCGTGCGCTGACGATGCGCGCGCTGCCGTCGGCTCTGCTGTCGCTGCCCGAGGCAGGCGATCGCTCGTTCGACGTCACGCTCGCGAAGGTGCGGCGCATCGCGATCGAGCACCTGCTGACGCGCTCCGCCGCGGGGCTCTCGCCGCAGCTCGCGCGCGCGCTGCCGCCCGTGCAGTGGGCGCTCGCGCGGCTGTCGAAGAGCGCCCCCGAGCGCGTCGTCGCGGCCTTCGGCTCGCCCGACGTGCTCGCGCCAATCCTCGCGCTCGCGAGCGGCGCGCACCCGGCGGAAGACTGCCTATCGCGGGCCGTCCCGGCGCTGCTCGCGCGGCTCGGTGCGCTCCCTGAGCGCGTCCTCTGGGAGCTGCCGCTCCCTGCGCTGGTGGACGCCTCGCGCGAGCGCGTGCTGCGCTGCACGCCGCCCGCGCGCGCGCTGCGGCTCGGCCCGGAGGGCGCGTTCCTCGACCTCGGCGGCGCGTCGCTCCGCGTGGACGCGGACCCCGACGCTGCGGCGCTCCCGCCGGCGGTGCGCGTCGAGCGCCCGTTCACGCGCCTGCACGCGGCGCTCCCCGCGCTGCGCCTCGCGACCTTCGACAGCAACCCGCTCGCGATGCTCGAGGCGCACCCCGAGAAGGGCGGCAACGCGCTCGATCTCGGCGGGCACGACCTCGAAGAATGGGTCGAGTCGCTCCACGCCGCGCTCGAGCTCGTGCGCGTCGGGCTGCCGGCGTGGTGGGCGGAGCTGCCGCGCGCGCTCGAGCGGCTCGTGCCGGTCGGCTGGCACGCCGAGCGACATCTCTCGGCGAGCTACCGCGAGGCGCCGCTCGTCGCGTACCTCACGCTGCACCCCGACGCGCTCACGCTCGCGGAGGCCGTCGTGCACGAGACGCAGCACACCAAGCTCAACCTGCTGTCGTGGCTCGAGCCCGTGCTCGAGAACGCCTACACCGAGTGGACCGCGTCGCCGGTTCGCCCGGATCTGCGCCCGGTGATGGGCGTGCTCCTCGCGGTGCACGCGTTCATCCCCGTCGCCGCGCTGCACTACGGGCTCGCCGAGCGCGGCCACCCCACCGCGCAGACGGCGCGGTTCGCGCACCGTCGCCGCGAGGTCCTCGCGGGCAACGCGCGGGGGCTCGCCATCCTGCGCGAGAAGGCGCGGCCGACGGCGATGGGCGCGCGCCTCCTCGCTGAGCTCGAGCGGCTGCACGAGGCCCTCGTCGCGGCGTCGCCGGAGCCCGCGATGGGAGCGCCGAGCGACGCGCTGCCCGGCTGAGCGCCGTGGAGCGTAGTGGGCCGAACAGACATCCTCCTCGACGCGCTGCTACGCTCGGCGCGCCCATGCGCCTGCTCCCGCTCTCCCTCGCGCTCGCGCTCCTCGCGCTCCCGCTCACCGGCTGCCCGCACCTCGTGCGACCGACGCAGCCTTGGTCCGACGCGCAGCAGGCGCTCCGCGCGCACGACTCGCTGCGCGTGCGGATTCGCTCGCTGCGCGCCGAGGCGCGCGCCGATCAGCGCGGGTCGCAGGGGCGCGTCCGCGGCACCGTGCTGATGTTCGTCGAGCGCCCGGACCGCGTGCGCTTCGACGTGATGACGCAGTTTGGGCCTGCCGCGGCGCTGACGAGCGACGGGCACACCTTCGCGATGGCGGACTTCCGCGAGCGCACGTTCGTGACGGGGCGCGCGTGCCCTTCGAGCATCGCGCGCCTGCTCGGGATGCCGCTCTCGAGCGAGGACATCGGGCGCCTCTTGCTCGGGGGCACGCCGCGCATCGAGAGCGTGCGCGAGACCATCACCGTCGACCCGGACGACGGGCACTATCACCTCGCGCTCTTCGGGCGCGACGGCGGGCGGCAGGAGATCGAGCTCGGTATTCGGGACGCCGACGAGCACGCGCCTCCCGCCGAGCAGCGCCTGCGCCTCTTGCGCACGGAGGTCTTCGACGCGCGCGGGCACACGCTCTGGCGCGTCACCTACGACGACTACCGCGTCGTGCCCGTCGGCGAGCAGGGCGTCGCCATCCCCTACGAGGTCTTCTTCGAGCACCCGGGGCGCGACACCGACACTCGGCTGCGCTTCGAGGACATCGACGTCAACGTGACGGTGCCGGACGGCGCCTTTCAGCAGACGCCCGCGCCTGGGCTTCGAGTCGAGGAGATCGCCTGTGACGAAGATGCCGGATGAAGCCGCCAAGGCGAAGAAGCCGACGAAGCTGGAGATGAAGCCGGTCTCGACGCGCAAGGTCCCGCGCTTCGCGGGCGTGCCGACGTTCCTGCGCTTGCCGGTGCACGACGACCCGCGCGACGTCGACGTGCTGATCTGCGGCGCCCCGTTCGACGGCGGCACCACGTTTCGCCCGGGGGCGCGCTTCGGTCCGCGCGGCGTCCGCAACGCGAGCGCGCTGACGCGAGGCTTTCATCCCGCGCAGGGCGTCGATCTCTTCGAGCAGCTGCGCTGCGCCGACGGCGGCGACGTCGCGTGCGTGCCGATGAGCGTCGAGCGCTCGCTCGCGAGCATCGAGGCGCGCGCCGACGAGATCGCGCGCGCCGGCGCAGTGCCCGCGTTCGTCGGCGGCGATCACACGATCTCGCTCGGCACGCTGCGGGCGCTCGCGCGCGTGCACGGGCCGCTCGGGCTGGTCGTCTTCGACGCGCACAGCGACACCTTCGGCCCCGCGTGGGACGTCGACCTCCACCACGGGACGGTGTTTCGGAAGGCCGTCGAGGAGGGGCTGCTGCGCCCGCGCGACGTCGTGCAGCTCGGGATTCGCGGGCCGTTCACCGCGGCCAACGACCTCGCCTTCGCGCGCGAGCACGGCTTTCGCATCGTCATGATCGACGAGATCAAGCGCTCGCTCGACGCGGTCCTCGCGGAGCTCGCGGGGCTGCGCGACCGCGGGAAGTTCTACGTCTCGTTCGACCTCGATGGGGTCGACCCGGCGTACGCGCCGGGCACCGGCACGCCCGTGCCTGGCGGCATGACGAGCTGGGAGGCGCTGACGCTCGTGCGCGGGCTGGTCGGGCTCGAGATCGTCGGGCTCGACGTCGTCGAGATCTCGCCGGATCACGACCCGAGCGGCAACACCTCGCTCCTCGCGGCGACCGTGCTGACGGAGCTGCTCGCGGGCCTCGCGGCGACGCGCAGCCTGGCCGCGGCATCGCAGCGGGCGCAGCCGAAGGCACCGAAGAGGCCGGCGAAGAAGGGTCGCTGAGACCCGCGCGTCGCCTTATTTTTTCAGGGCTTCGCGCGCGATCCGCCGCAGCGTCGGCACGGCGAGCCCAAGCCGGTCGGCGT
>CAIUAC010000586.1 GCA_903896985.1 uncultured Sandaracinus sp. | reverse complement strand
CCGCTCCCGGGCGTCTCCCCTCGCGCGATCGACTTGCTGCCTATCTTGACCACGATCCGGCGCGCCTCGGAGAGCGCGGCGCGGGCTGCTTTCGACGTCATCTTGAGGCTGGCTCCACTCGGTCTTCAGGGCTGAAAGGGCTGGCGTCGAGCGCCTCGTCGAACGCTCTGCGGAGGCGCGTCGCAAGCTCCCCCGGCACGTCCGCGATCCCATCGAAGAGCACGTCGGCGACGCGCTCGACGAGGCCGCGCCCTTCGGCGTCCTCGGCGCGCGCGGCGCTCGCGGCATCGCGGACCGCGTGCACGACCCCGGCCGGCGCATCGCGCAGGGAGGCGAACGCACCGGGGCCGATCGCCGCGTCGATCGCCGCGCGCACCGCGTGCGCCTCGGCCTCGCCGATCGGGCCCGGCCTGCGCCCCGAGGTCGCCAAGTAATGGTCGAGCAGGAGCGCCGCGATCACCGTCGCGACGGCGTCCTCGGCGCGCGCGGCCATGCGCACCGGCGGCACGAAGCGCGTGATCAGCGACCGCACCGCGCGGACGCCCTTGCCCCCCGAGGCCTCGCGCACACCGGGCGAAGCGAGCACCTTGCGCGCCGAGCGGCTCAACGCGACGCCGTGCCCGAGCGCGACGCGCCGCAACGCGGCACCGCGCGCCAGCCCGGAGACGAATCCATCGACGACGGGCACCGGCAGCACGCCCGCGAGCCCCGCGAGGCCAGCATAGACGAGCGTGCGCTCGCTGCTGGTCTTGCCCTCGCGCTCGTCGTCGTCGGCCACGCGGCCGAGCATAGCGCGCGCCCCACACGCCCGCCGTCAGCGCATTGCCTTCGCCGCGCGAAGACTTACAGATGGACGCGCCATGTACTTCGATCCCGCCTATCTGCTCTTCGTCGGCCCAGCGATGGTGCTCGCGTTCGTCGCCTCGATGATGACGAAGGGTCGCTTCAAGAAGTGGGCGCAGGTGCCCGGCGCGCGCGGGCTCTCCGGCGCCGAGACCGCGCGCTACATCCTCGACGTGAGCGGCCTGCGCGACGTCGGCATCGAGCCCTCGCGCGGGATGCTCAGCGATCACTACGACCCGCGCACGCGCGTCGTGCGCCTCTCGCCGGAGGTCTACGGCGGACGCAGCGTCTCCGCGCTCGCGGTCGCCGCGCACGAGGTCGGGCACGCGATTCAGCACCACGAGAACTACGGCCCGATGGCGCTCCGCACCTTCGCCGTGCCGCTCGCCACGCTCGGCTCGAACCTCGCGTACATCATCTTCTTCGTCGGGCTCGCGATGCAGGCGATGGCGGTCGCTTGGCTCGGCGTGCTGCTCTTCGCGGGCGTCGTGTTCTTTCAGCTCGTCACGCTGCCCGTCGAGCTCGACGCCTCCTCGCGCGCGAAGGCGATCCTCTGGGAGCGTGGGCTCGTCCTGCCGCAGGAGCGTGAGGGCGTCTCGAAGGTGCTCAACGCCGCCGCGCTCACCTACGTCGCCGCCGCGCTGACGAGCATCCTGACGCTGCTCTACTTCCTGATGCGCCTCGGCGTGTTCGGCGGCGGGCGGCGCAACGACTGACGCAATCCGCCGCGGACGGGCGCTCGTTCTTGGCCGTCGCGCGCGCTTTTCGCTAGGCTCTGCTCCCCCGTGATCCTCGCGCACGACCTGCCGGCCATCTTCGTGCGCATCACGGCGTTCCTCTTCGGGACGCTCTGGGGCAGCTTCTTCAACGTCGCGATCCACCGCTGGCCTCGCGGCATGAGCGTCGTGACGCCGCCGAGCCACTGCCCGGCTTGCGGCAAGCCGATCGCGCCGTTCCGCAACGTGCCGCTCCTCGGCTGGCTCTTCTTGCGCGGCAAGGCGCAGTGCTGCGGCGCGAAGATCTCGGCGCGCTACCCGCTCGTCGAATTACTCGGCGGCGTGCTCTGCCTCGCGATCGCCGAGCGGGTGATCGTGCAGTCAGCCGAGGCGAGCGAGGTCGTCCCCGTCGCGCTCGAGACGCTCGGCTACTTCATGTTCGCGGGCGGGCTGCTGATCGCGACCTTCGTGGACCTCGACTTCATGGAGATCCCCGACGAGGTCTCGCTCCCCGGCGCGGCGCTCGGCTTGGCGACGGCGCCCCTGCGCTCGATGCCCGGCGCGGCGGACGCAGCGCTCGGCGCGGGAGGCGGCTTCCTCGTCGTGCAGCTCCTGTTCGTGTGGGTCTACGAGCGCCTGACGGGGCGACGCGGGATGGGCGAAGGCGACGCCAAGCTCCTCGCGATGATCGGCGCGTGGCTCGGCTGGCAGGGCGCGCTCTTCGCGCTCGTCGCCGGCGCGATGCAGGGCGTGCTCGTCGCCATCGCGCTGATCGCGACCGGGCGGCCGACGACCCCGGCGGGCGTCCTCACCGAAGAGAGCACGGCGAACCCCGACGCGAAGACTCGGCGCGAAGCCGAGGAACGCGACGACGCGACGACCGAGGAAGAC
Source organism: uncultured Sandaracinus sp. (assembly GCA_903896985.1). Taxonomy (GTDB): domain Bacteria; phylum Myxococcota_A; class Polyangia; order Polyangiales; family JADJQN01; genus CAIUAC01. Next base: position 1,026 of record CAIUAC010000586.1, on the reverse strand, counting down.
ACGGAAGAGACGGGAGACGACGACGAACGCGGCGAGGTCGGTACGCCCGATGCCGAGGGCGAAGCCGACGAAGACGAAGACGAAGACGACGCGGCGGAGGGCGACGACGACGACGACGACGACGACGAGCCCGAATCGACGGGACGCATGAAGGTCCCGTTTGGCCCCTTCCTCGCCATCGGAGCGCTCGAGTTCTTCTTCTTCGGCGAGCGCTTGATCGCAGCGTACCTCCGCTGGAGCGGGCTCTGACGCGCGCTCAGCGCAAGACGACGATGCGCGTCACGGACACGCTCGCCGTGACGCCGGTCGGGGCAGCCTCGAGCGGGGCGGCGGCGCTCGGCGCCGGGGCGAGGGCGCGCGCACGGCCGACGGCGATGCTCGTAGGCGCGTCGTCGTCGAACTGACCCTGCGGGAGGTCGGAGGCGTCGAGCGTGCCGGGCACCCCCCCGGCGCTCACCGCGACGGAAGCGGCCGCGGCCCGCACGTTCTCGGGCACGCTCAGCCGCGCGGCGGTCGGGCGCGCGATGCGCTGCAGGTCGGAGATGTCCCGCTGCACCGTCACGTCGTCGGGCATCGGCAGCCGCTCCGCCATGATCAGCGCCTCGATCTCGGCGACTCTCCGGCGGAGCGCGTCGTCGGCGGGATTCCCGTCGGCGAGCATCCTGTAGAGCTCCAGCGCGCGAATCGCGAAGCCCTGCTTCAGCAGCAACTCTGCCTCCACCGCGGGCGTCACGGTGTTGGTCTCGTCGTCGTCCCAGCTCGGCGTGGCCGACGACGCGCCCTTCGCTGACGCGTAGCCCGCCGTCGCCCCGAAGCCGCCCGAAGGACCGGCGCTCTTCTTCGAGAGCACGGGCGCAGTCGAGGGCACTCCCGGCGGGAGCTCGGCGCGCACTGCCGTCACGACCCGAGCGATATCGCTCGGCGAAACCCGGCGCGTGACGTCGGCCGGATTCGTCACCCGCTCCTCGCTCGGCGCGGCGGTCGGGTCGGCGGCGCGCACGCCCGCGAACTCGGTATAGAGCCTGG
>CAIUAC010000585.1 GCA_903896985.1 uncultured Sandaracinus sp. | reverse complement strand
TCTGCGGCGGCACAGCCCTACGCGAGAGCGCCGACGCGACCGTCGCGGCCTTGGGCGCCGGCGTCACGCCGGTCGACATCACCGACGAAGCCGCGCCGGCGCCTCGCACCGCGACGCCGCCCGGCGCCGGAGGCTGCGCGAGCTGCGACGTCGGCGCGCACTGCCCCGCGCCGAGAGCGCCGCTCGCCCTCTGCGGGACGCTCCTCGCCGCCATGGTCATCGCGCGCCGCAGGCGCTGACGAACGGCTCGCCGACGAGGCGTAGCAAGACGAACGGACTCGCAGCAAAAAACGCCGAGCGAGCTCAGCCCTCGGACGCCTTCTTCGCGGCGAGCGCCCGCGCGATCTGCTCGCTGACCTCGCGCCGACTCACGATGCCCGACTCCGGACGCACCGCGGCGTCGCCCCCGGTGCGCGCGCCAGCCCAGCCACATTTGCAACGCCAGAGCCAGGTGACGCCATCGTCCCCATCGAGTCGCTCGGCAAGAACAGCGCTATCGCAGCGCGGACAAGGCCTCTGATCACGGTCTCTCATGGGCACCTGGGGGCATTATGTCCCTCTATACGGCGGAGGAGAAGGGATTCGAACCCCTGGTGGAGTTACCCCCACGGCGGTTTTCAAAACCGCTGCCTTAGACCACTCGGCCACTCCTCCAATGGGCCGAGATCACAGCACAATCGTGCGGGGCTGTCACTCTTCTTCGGAGGGGCGACGACTCTGCCGCGCTTCCCTCGCTGCTTGGGTCCTCGCGGACGCTCCAGGCGATCGTCCCTCGGCTTCACGCTGCGGGGTCGCGGCCCAAGGCTTGCCGGACGGCCGCGTCGAGGTCCGCTCTCGAGAACGGTTTCTGGAGGAAGTTGACGCCGTCGGACAGCACGCCGTGGTGCGCGATGACGTCGGCGGTGTAGCCGGACATGAACAGGCGCTTGAGGCCCGGGGAGCGCGACAGCAGCTGCTTCGCGAGGTCCCGGCCGTTCATCTCGGGCATCACGACGTCGGTCATGAGCAGCTGGATCTCGGTCGGGTGGCTCTCGGCGAGGCGGATGGCCTCGCCCGGGGTGCCGGCGGCGAGGACGATGTAACCCATCTTCTCGAGCATTCGCTTGGTCACGCGCAGGATCGCGGCCTCGTCCTCGACCAACAGCACGGTCTCCCGGCCAACTCCGTCATGCCCCGCCGCTCGTTGGACGGATTCGGGGCGCGGCGCGGTCTGATGCCGCGGGAAGTAGAGCGTGAACGTCGTCCCACGGCCCACCTCGCTGTCGACGGCGATGAAACCTCCGTTCTGCCGGACGATGCCGTAGATCGTCGCGAGCCCGAGGCCGGTGCCTGTGCCCATCGGCTTGGTGGTGAAGAACGGCTCGAAGAGGTGCGCCTGCGTCTCGCGGTCCATGCCGCAGCCGTCGTCGCGCACGACGAGGCGGATGAAGTCACCGGGGAGAGTCCCACGGTGAAGGGCGCAGTCGGCCTCATCGAACCTCACTGGGCTGGTCTCGATCGTCAGTTTGCCGATGCCCGAGATCGCGTCCCGCGCGTTGACGCAGAGGTTCGTCAGGACCTGGTCGATCTGCGAGGGGTCGACGCGCACCGGACAAGGGCTGGAGTCGGGCTGCCACTCGAGCGTGATGTTCTCGCCGATCAGCCTCCGCAGCATCGTGAGCGTGCCCGTGACGGTCTCGCGCAGATCGAGCACCCGCGGCGTGACGACCTGCTTCCTCGCGAACGCGAGCAACTGGCCCGTGAGATCGGCGGAGCGACGGGCCGCCTTGCGGATCTCCTCGAGGTCGTCGCGCAGCGTGGGGTCGAGCCCCTGATAGTCGAGCGCGACCTCGACGTGCCCGAGGATCACGCCGAGCATGTTGTTGAAGTCGTGCGCGACGCCGCCCGCCAAGCGCCCGACGGACTCCATCTTCTGCGCCTGATGCAGCTGCGCCTCGAGCTTCGCGCGCTCCTGCTCCGCGCGCTTGCGCGCCGTGACGTCGACCAGCATCGCGACGAGGCAGGGCGTTCCGTGCAGGTCAATCAAGCGACCGGAGATCTCGAGCACACCGACGTCGCCGGTCCTACGGCGGAAGTCGACGGGGAAGTCATCAACGCTGCGCTTCTCGCGGAGTTGCCGAACGAGCTCCTCGCGCTGCGCGGGATTCGCGTAAGTGCCCAGAGCCCCCACGGTGCGCCCGACCACTTCCTCGCGCGAGTAGCCGTACATCCGCAGGGCGGAGTCATTGACCTCGAGGAGCTCGCCATCGACGAGCGAGCTGACGGTGATACCGGCTGGGCTCCCGTTGAAGATCGCCGAGAACTTCGCCGTCTTCAGCGCGAGCGCCTCCTCGACCCGCTTGCGCTCCGTGATGTCCTGCATCGAACCGAACAGGCGCACGGCGCTGCCGTCGGGGCCCAGCTCCGCCCGCCCGTGGACGAGACACGTACGCGTCACGCCGTCCGCGCGGATCGCGCAAAGCTCGAGCTCGTAGGGCGTCCCATCGCGCACGGCCGCCGCGACCGCGCGCTCGAGTCGCGCCATATCCTCTGGCAGATAGAGACTGGCCTGCTCGGCGAAGGAGACGGCTCCGTCCGCGATGTCCCGCCCGAGCAGGCGAAACAGCCCCGGCGACCAGCTCACTGCGTCGGTCGCGACCTCCCACTCCCAGCTACCGACCTGCGCGAGCGCCTCGGTCCGCTCGAGCATCGCCTGACTGCGCCGCAGCGCAGCCTCGGCCTGAGTGAACGCCCTGCCGCTGACCGCCGCGCCGACGCTCGCCTCGTGATCGCTCTGCGTCATCGTGGGTCCCCCGAGCGCCCATTCGCCCAGCGGAATCGTGCGCTCATGCGCCGACGACGTCTATGGCGTCACCGTCCGAAGAATCCCTGTATTATTTCGACTGTGGCGAACGACCCGCGCCGGTCGAGCACGTCAGTCCACCGTGATCGACTTGCTCACGTTCTTCGGCACATCGGGGTGCACGCCGTGGTCGGCGACGCCTAGGCGGTCGAGGTAGTGCTTCTTCAGCAGGCTCATCTTCAGCGCGAGGCGCTGCAGCGCGACGGTCGCCGAGAACATCGCGAGGAGCGTGTCGTTGGTGCGCGGCAGCGTGACGAACACCGACTTGTACTCGGGGTTGTCGACGGGCGCCTTCGTCGCCGCGCCGCGGAGCGCGGGGTGCTCCTCGGCGATGACGACGGTGCTCGCGCCGCGGATCTTGTGCGTGTTGATCTGCGAGACGGTGAGCGCGACGTCGCGCTCGTCGGGGCCGGTCGTGTAGATCAGCGGGTAGTCCGCGTAGAGCTCGTCGAGGATCGCGGCGCGGTCCATCGTGCGCTCGAAGAGCTTGCGCTCAGGCTCGCTCAGCGAGAACGGGATCGTCGACGGCGACAGCACCCAATCGGTCGCCGCCTGCACGAGGCGCTCGAGCGAGTCGCTCCCGAGCCCTGCCGCCGCCGCGTTGCGCGTGAGCGCTTGGAGCGTCTGCCCGAGACGCTTCAACATCGCGTCGACCTCGGTCGGACCGAGCACGGTGTTCCAGCCGAGGATGGTATTCGGGCCGTGCTTGAACTCCGACGCTTCGAAGCCCTCGGTGTGATTGAGGACGACCTCGCGGATCTTGAGCGCGCCCTCTTTGGCCACGGCGGAGATGCGCGTCGCGAGCAGGTGAATGCTCGGTCGCAGGTAATAGAGCTTGGCCGCGACCTCGAGATCCGCGTCGGTGCTGTCGACGGTCTCGCGGATCAGCGCGGGCAGCTCCCAGAGCTTCTCGCGCCGCGCCTCGAGCTCCCGCCTCAGCTGCGCGCGCTCGCCCGGATCGCTCGCGAGGGCGTCTCCGCGGCGCTGCGCGAGGTCGAGCGCGAGGCAGTAGAAGACGACCATCTGGTTCATGAAGCTCTTGGTCGCGGGCACCGCGATCTCGGGCCCACAGCGCAGCGGGATCACGAGCTCCGCCTTCTCCTGCGCGAGCGTCGAGTTGACGTTGTTGACGAGCGCGATGCGCGCGACGTCGCGCCCGCAGGCGATGACGTCGTTGAGCACGTCGATCAGGTCCTTGGTCTCGCCGCTCTGACTGACCGCGACGACGAGGTCGCCGTCCTTCAGCGAGCGCGCCGACTGCGCGCGAAATTCGCCAGGCAAGATGGGCGTCAGCTCGACGCGCGCGAGCTCGTTGAAGAAGAGCGCGGCGGCCTTCGCGGCGTGATACGAGCTGCCGCAGCAGATGACGTAGATGCGCCCGCGGCGCTCGATCGCGGCGAGGCACATCGCGCTGAAGCGCTCGAGCGCGTGGGCGTACTCACGCACCTCGTCCGCCTCGAGCATCGCGTCGACGAGGCGCACGGCGAGCGCGTCGGACGCGTTGCGCGCCATCGGGAGCAAGTCCGCGAGGAAGCCCGCCTCACCGGAGTGCAGCGCCTTGCCGTGCACGACCACCGCCGGTGCCCTCGCGAGCAGCGCGCGAAACGCCGGCAGATCGCAGAGCTCGTGGAAGCGCTCGCGGATGATCTCGTCGTCGTACTGATCGCGGAGCGCGTCGAGGTGCGCGGCGATCTCCGGCAGATCGTCCTGCCCGCGCAGCGCCTGCGCCGCCTCGGAGCCGCCAAGAAAGAGCGTGATCACCTCGCGCGCCGTCTGCTCCTGCGCGCTGATCTCCTGGTCCATGAAGGTCTCGAACGGCGGGACGAGCGCGGTGTCCTTCGCGCGCAGGCGGCTGCGCACGGGCTCGCGCTCGATGATCTGCCCAGCGACGAGCTTCACCGGGCCGTCGGGCGTCTTCACGGTGCGCGCCTCGATGCAGTAGATGCGGTGCGCGCCCGGCTCGTACTCGACGAACTCGCCCTCCGTGATCGGCACGACGACGCGCGTGAGCTTGAGGATCGACGAGAGGTCCGACGAGGCGATCGCGAAGCGCCCGCCCGACTTGCTCGTGCCGATGCCGAAGTAGAGGCTCGAGCCCTGCTTCACGGCCCACATCACGCGCGTGACGGGGTCGACGATCACGGCGGCGAAGGAGCCCTCGAGCTTCGTCGCGGCGGTCAAGAGCGCGGCGCGCATGCAGCGGCGGCGCGCGGCGGCGTCCTTCTCGTGCGAGCGCTCGAGCTCCCGCGCGAAGAAGTGCTCGACCGTGTGCACGACCATCTCGCCGTCGTTGTCGGAGAGCACGGCGTGCCCCTCGGACATCAGCCACGCCTTGAGATCGTCGCAGTTCGTGACGTTCCCGTTGTGCGCGCCGTAGAGGAACGAGTGGCAGCGCACGACGTGCGGCTGCGAGTTCTCGGTCGTCACGGCGCCGAACGTCGCCCAGCGCACCTGCCCGCAGAACGCGCGCCCGCCCATCGCCGTGATGCCGAGCTCGTGCACCATCACCGACGGCGCGCCGACGCCCTTGGCGAGCTGCACCTCCTCGGTGTCGCCCTGAATCGCCGCGCCCGTCGAGTCGTAGCCGCGATACTCGAGCGTCTTCAGCAGCTCAGCCGCGACCTGCCCGAGGTCATCACGATGGTGTTCGCAGATCAGCCCGATGACGCCGCACATGGGGGACTCCTCCAGAGATGGACGGCCGCGGATAGCACATCCGACGGCGAATTTGCAGGCCGCGCGGGCGCGCGCCCGGTCGATCGGCCGTCGAACTCGGGCCCGTTCGAGCGCGCCGAGGATGGGCGAATCGTGCGATACCTACGCCCGCCAAGCGCCGTCCGCGCGCCTCTGCGCGGCCCGAGGAGATGACCATGATCCTTCTGAACCCGAAGCAGCACACGCGGCCCTATCCCGACGAGCGGTCGCGCGAGATCATGCAGAAGACGATCGAGTTCTTCGAGAAGAAGGGGAAGGTCCAGCTCAAGGCGGACGACTTCGAGCGCACCTGGTACGTCGACTTCCTCACGTTCGTGAAGGAGCAGGGAGTGTTCTCGACGCTCCTGACCCCGGCGTCCGAGGGCCCCGGCGACACGCGCTGGGACACCTGGCGCAACTGCGAATTCAACGAGATCTTGGGGTTCTACGGCCTCTGCTACTGGTACGCGTGGCAGGTGTCGATCCTCGGGCTCGGCCCGATCTGGATGAGCGCGAACGCGGGCCTCAAGAAGAAGGCCGCGGACGCCCTCGCCGCGGGCGGGATCTTCGGCTTCGGCCTCTCGGAGCGCACGCACGGCGCGGACATCTACTCGACGGATATGCTGCTGACGCCGCAGCCCGATGGCTCGTATCTCGCGAGCGGCGAGAAGTACTACATCGGCAACGGCAACGAGGCCGCGATGGTCTCGACGTTCGGCAAGATCGTCGGCACCGACGAGTACGTCTTCTTCGCGGTGGACACCCGCCATCCGAAGTACGAGCTGCTGAAGAACGTCGTCGCGAGTCAGTCGTACGTCGCGCAGTACGCGCTGCACGAGTATCCGGTGACCGAGGCGGACCTGCTCTCGCGCGGCAAAGAGGCCTGGAACGCGGCGCTCAACACCGTGAACATCGGCAAGTACAACCTCGGCTGGGCGTCCATCGGGATGTGCACGCACGCGTTCTACGAGGCGATCCATCACGCCTCGAATCGCCGCCTCTACAACATGTATGTGACGGATTTCCCGCACGTGAAGCAGATGTTCACGGACGCCTATGCGCGCCTCGTGGCGATGAAGCTCTTCGCGCTGCGGGCGGCTGACTACATGCGCTCGGCGTCTCCCGAGGACCGCCGGTATCTCCTCTACAATCCGGTCGTCAAGATGAAGGTCACGACGCAGGGCGAGGAGGTCGTGAACCTGCTCTGGGACGTGATCGCGGCGCGCGGCTTCGAGAAGGATATGTTCTTCGAGATGGCGGCGCGCGACATCCGCGCGCTCCCGAAGCTCGAGGGCACGGTGCACGTCAACATCGCCCTGATCGTGAAGTTCATGCCGAACTACTTCTTCGCGCCGGGGACGTTCGCGCCCGTGCCGAAGCGCGACGACGCGGCGAACGACGACTTCCTCTTCGATCAGGGGCCGACGAGCGGACTCGGCAAGATCCGTTTCCACGACTACGACCCTGCGTTCGCGGCGTTCGACCTGCCGAACGTGGGAGTCTTCCGCGAGCAGATCACCGTGCTGAAGGAGCTGCTCGCGACCGCGACGCCGGACGAAGCGCAGCGCAAGGACCTCGATTTTTTGATGACGCTCGGAGAGATGTTCACGCTGGTCGTGTACGCGCAGCTCATCGCGGAGAACGCCAAGATCTACGGGGTCGAGGATGACCTCGTCGACCAGCTCTTCGACGTGCTCGTCCGGGACTTCGCGCGCTTCGCACAGCAGCTTCACGCCAAGCCGAGCAGCACCGCGGCGCAGATGGCGTGTTGCCTGCGCCTGATCCGCAAGCCCGTGTTCAGCGAGCGGCGCTACGAGCACATCTGGCAGGACCACGTCTACGCGCTCAAGAGTGCGTACGAGATGTCTCCCTGAGCGCTCGCGTCGTGCGGCGCCGGCGCGCTCAGCGCAGCGCCGCGCCGCGCGTCCCGGCGCGCTCCCACATCCGCAGATAGCCCTCTGCCGAGCGGAACAGCGGCTCGAGATCGGCGTCCGTCGCCCCAGTGCGGCGGGCGTCTTCGATCAGCTCCGGCAGAAGGCCAATCTCCGCGAGGCCTTCGGTGTTGAAGTCGACCGTGCGATTGCCGAGGTGCGGCTCGGTGAAGGTCGTGTCGCCCGCGTAGGACTCGAACGGATAAGTGACCGGGTTCGACTGCGGGCTCGAGCAGTGGGAGCGGTCCCCGAAGCGCGGTCCGGGTGCGCCGGCGAAGCCGTTGAGATCGAAGCCGATGCCCTCGGCGGGATAGCCGCCCTGCGCGGCGATCTCGGCGGCGCTGCCGCGAATTCCATCGGCCATCGAGCCGGGGCGAGCCGGATCGGCGCAGCGCCCGATGCCCGTCTTCGAGATCCCGCCGAGCGCGTAGAGGCGCCCGTTGTTGGTATTGCCGTGCGTGCCGGCCGCCGGGTAGTCGTTGGCCTCGAGGAGCTCGAACACCCGCTGATAGCTGCGCTGCGGCAGGTGATCGATCTCGATGATCATCCCGCGCGTCATCAGCTCGTGGATCAGCGTCTCGCCGAGCGTCGTGAGGCCGTGATTCTGGCAGTAGTCGCCGCGCAGCGGGCCCGCAGACAGCTGATCGAGGAACGGCACGAGCGTCGGGACGGGCCCCGCCGCGAAGCCGCTCATGTCGTTGGGCGGCGGCGAGTCGTAGACCGGGCGCGGCATATTTAGCCCGCCGAGCTCGACGTCGCCGCTGTCGAACACCGTCGGCAGGTGCGGACAATCCTCGGTGAAGCTCGACCACTGACCGCTGTTGATGAAGCCGCCGATCTCGCTGATCGGGCGGTCGCCATCCCCCGCGGAGAACGCGTTGTCGTACTTGTGCACGGGGAAGATCGCGCGCACGCCGAGGTCGTAGTAGCGCTGCACCTCCTCGATCACGCGCGCCTCATCACACGCGGGGAAGCCCGCGTGCGGCGTCGAGAAGCAGTCGAAGAGGTTCGACACCTCGATGCCGAGGATGACCGCCAAGCGACCTCCGGCGATGACCTCGCGCGCCTCGGCAGGCGTCCGCACGACGCGAAACCAGCCGCGCCCGGGCCCGCCGCTCTGCGCGTCGATGTAGCGCTCGAGGTTGAACGTCTCTCGAATGCTGCGGTCGACTCCCACCATGTCGTTGCAGGAGTAGCGCACGCGCTGCACGCGCTCTCCGGTGAAGAGCTCACAGAGCACAGAGTTGGTCGTCGCGTGCTGCACGAGCAGGCGCAGGCCGCCGCGATAGGCGCGCTCGAGCCAGCGGTAGTACATCGACTGATGCGTCGAGCTGACGGGCGCGTTGGGCCAGGCCGTGAAGTCGGGATATCCCGCGGTCGCGTGGTTGAACTCGGGAGTGCGTCCGACGAGCAGCGTCGGCAGCAGCGCGCCGATGTCGAGGCTGCCCGTGATGCCGTGATCGAAGGCGTAGCCGAGGAGATCGCGGCGCCCGTCGGTGCCGTGGAAGATCGAGCAGTCCGGCAGCGCGTGCTGGACGCCGAGGCGATGAAACGGCGCGCCGTGCGCGATGCCGCCGCCGCCGAAGCCGAAGTTCGTCATCATGTGCTCGTGCGTGTCCGCGATGCCGAAGAGCGAGCCATCGGCGAACGCCTCGGGCGTGACCGTGCCCGTCGAGTCCACGGTCAACTCGGGGTGTTCGGTGCAGCCCGTCTGCGGATAGAGGGCGACGACTGCGGCCTTGCCGACGTCGCTCGTGAGGCCGCCCGCGCGCGTGAGGTACTTGGACGTCTTGCGGTTCAGCAGCTGAAAGCGCGTCGGATCGGAGGCCGCGACCTGTAGCTCCCACTCGGCGCCGGAGACGTAGGTGTCGTCGATCGTCAGCACGTCGGAGAGCAGCTCGGACTGCCGCAGGAGCGGGCCGTCTTCTGCGACGAGATAGCGACGCTCAGCGTCGTAGAAGAGATACGTGCCGAGGTCGGACGCCTTGAGGAAGAAGCGCGACCCGGCGCTGTCCTCGCGCGCCGTGAACGCGAAGCCGCTGCCGTCGGCCGTCGGCGCGAGCCAGCGCGTGTCGGTGCTGCCGGGCGCCGTCGCATCGAGCGCGTAGCAGCCGTTCGCGAAGGCGTAGAGGCCGTCGTTCGCGGGCGCGGGCGGTCGCTCGACCGGCGCCTCGGGAGTGGGCTCCGGGGCGGCGCAGCCGCAGGCGAGCGTGAGCAGAAGGCAGAGCGCGGAGACGAGCGGGCGCGGTGACGGCATGGGCCCAGGCAGGTTACCCGACCTCGACCGTCGGCGTCGAACTCAGGCGGTCGGGCGCGCAGCCGCCTCGAGGCGCTCCCACTCGTCGCGCACGAGCGCGTGCACCTTGTCTTTGAGCGCCTCCGCGTCGGCGGGCGTGAGCCCCTCGGTCGAGACGGGCGGCAGGATGTGAATCTTCAGCACGCCACCAGGCGCCAGCTTGGCGCGCGCGTTGATCACGCGATCCGTCGACGAGCACACGATCGGGATCACCGGCACTCCCGCGGCGATCGCCATGTGAAACGCGCCCTTCTTGAACGGTCCGAGCCCTTGTCCGCGGCTGCGCTGCCCCTCGGGAAACACCCAGATGCTCGTACGGCGCTTGCGCAGCGTGTCGACCGCCTTGTCGAGCCCGGCGACCGCCTGCTTGTGGTCCGCGCGGTCGATCAGGATGTTGCCAGTCGCAGCGAAGAAGAGGCCGAAGAGCGGAGTCTTGAGCAGCTCTTTCTTGCCGATGACGACGGTGCGACGCGGGTAGACGGTGCCGACGAGCATCACATCGTAGTTCGACTGATGGTTCGCGACGAGGATGGCGGGGCGATGCGCGAGGTGCTCTTGACCCGTGATCTCGACGCGAATCCCGAGCAGCTTGAGGCCGACCCAGCTGAGCGTGCGCGCGTACGCCCACGCCATGCTGGTGTTTCCCCAGAGCGCGACGGCCGGCGGCAGAAAGCCGAGCGTGCAGAAGAAGCCCCAGACCAGCACCGAGTAGTACTTGAGGAAGAACTCCGCGTGCTCGAGCGGCGTCCCTTGGTCCTCAGCGGCCGATTCGGCGGAGTGCGGCGCAGGCATCGGTGCTTTCTGGGGCGCCCCTCGCCCGCCGGGAGCGGCGCGTCGCGAAGGGAACCCGGGGTCGAGGGCGATGGTACACCGACTGACGCGCGCGGCGGGCGCTTCGCGGAGGGGACGCCGGCGTGTAGACTCAGCGGCATGAACTCCTTCACTCGCTTTCCGCTCTTCGCGCTGCTGCTCGTGACTCCTACGCTCCTCGGCTCAGCGGCGTGCACCCAGAGCAAGTGCGAGGAGGTCTCCCTGTGCACCGCGCCGAGGGACGCGGGGATGCCGCCGGCCGACGCGGTCTTCGACAGCGGGCTCTACGCGGACCTCGGCTCGGACGCCGGCGCCGACGTCGACGCGGGCACCGAGGTAGACGCGGGCACGGCGAGCGACGGCGGCTCGATCTTGCCCGACTACGACGCGGGAGATCCGTTCGGCGACGCGGGCACGCTCGGCACGCCCGGCTGGGTGCCGCTCGACGTCCGCGTCGACGGGACGATGTGCACGCCGCTCGTCGCGTGTGGCGGAGACGAGGTCGGCACCTGGGACGTCACCGGCGGCTGCGTGGACTTCCCCGTGCCCGCCGCGCTCGGGCGCTGCCCCGGGGCGACGATCACGGCGACCGGGCGCGCGCGCGGGCGCGTGGCGTTCGACGGGACCGTCGCGCGGCGCACCGCGCAGTCCGAGGTCAGCGCAGAGGTCTTCATCCCGTCGCTCTGCGCGGGCTTCGCGGGCGGCTGCCCGGCGATTCAGGCGCTGATCGCGATGTCCCTCCCGGACCCCGTCTGCGTCGCGACCGCCGCGGGCGACTGCCGCTGCGCGGCGCGCACGACCAACGTCATCGACGACGGCGACGCGTACACCACGATGAGCAATCAGATCGTGTCGACGACGAGCGGCAAGCGCTGGGACTACTGCGTGACGGCCGGGCAGATGCGCTACCGCGACGTCAGCACGACCGGCAGCGTCGAGCCCGGCATCATCGAGCTCGGGCTCCGCTGAGCGCGCCCGTGGCCCGAAGTAGCGTGCCTCGCGGGCGCATGATTCAATGCGTCGTGGCCTCGAAAATACTCTTCACCGCCGGGCTGAGCCTCGCGGCTTCCCTCGTGCTCGCCGCGTGCGCGAGCGGCGGAGTCCCTGACGCCGGCACGCGCGTCGCCGACCTCGGGGACACGCCCGATCTGCCGCTGATCATCGACCTCAGCGTCGTCGACGCGGGCTGCACACCCGCGTGCACCGCCGCGCAGGTCTGCCGCTCGGGGATATGCGTCGATCCGGCGACGGACGCCGACGGCGACGGGATCCCCGCGGCCGAGGACTGCGACGACACGACGTCGGGCATCGGGCGGCTCGCAGAGCGCTCTTGCTCGTCGGCGTGCGGCACGGGCGTCGAGCGCTGCTCGAGCGGCGTGTGGAGCGCTTGCACCGCGCCGGTCGCCTGCGACTGCACGGCGGGGGCGCCCCCGCGCGACGTGCCCTGCGGGCTCTGCGGCGTGCAGCAGCAGATCTGTGTCGGCGGCGCGTGGACGAACGCGGGCTCCTGCAACGCGAGCGGCGAGTGCTCCGCGGGCACGGTGGAGCCCGGCGGTAGCTGCGGGCGCTGCGGGACGTCGGCGCGCACCTGCGGGGCGGACTGCCTCTGGGGCGGGACGACCTGCACCGGCGAGGGCGAGTGCACGGCGGGCGCGACCGAGACCGACACGGCGTCCTGCGGCTGCGGCACGCAGTCGCGGACCCGCACCTGCAGCGCGGCGTGCGGCTGGGGCGCGTGGAGCGCGTTCGGCGCGTGCTCGGGTGGCGGCGTGTGCGCGGCGGGCGCGACGCGCCTCGGAAGCTGCACGGACTCGTGCTCGCAGGAGGTGTGCACGAGCGGCTGCGCGTGGGGCTCGTGCGGCCTCGCTCCCGGGAACGCGTGCAACTACAACTCGGGGACGAATTGGCGCTCGTGCACCGGGGGGTCGTGCACCTCCGCGTCGTGCTGGCAGTTCTGCGGGTCGACGTGCCAATACTATACGTGCCAGAACCGCTGACGATGTGATGTATCCTGGCGCGCAACCTTAGAGGACAGCCCCCGGGGAGGCTGTCGCCGAGCCAGGAGCCGCCGTGCCCACTGATACGATCCCGCTGCGCCTGATCGAGCAAGCCAAGAAGCGCGGCGACGCGCCCGCGCTCTACGAGAAGAAGGGCGGGCTCTGGCACGCGTTCTCCTGGCACGAGTACGGCGACCTCGTGCGCCGCGCGAGCAAGTCGCTGATCGCGCTCGGCTGCGAGCCCGGCAGCACGGTGTCGATCCTCGGCTTCAACCGCCTCGAGTGGCTGATCCTCGACCTCGCCTGCATGAGCATCGGCGGCGCTCCGGCGGGCATCTACACGACCTGCTCGCCGAGCGAGGTCCGCTACATCATCCACCACGCCGGGGCGCCCGTGGTGCTGATCGAGAACCTCGAGCAGTGGAAGAAGCTCGACAAAGAGCGCGCGAATCTCCCGCTCCTGCGGCACGTCGTGACGATGCGCGGCTGTCCCCGCATCGACGATCCGCTCGTGATGCCGTGGGACGAATTCCTCGCCAAGGGCGCTGCGGTCGCCGATCAGACGTACCTCGATCGCGTGCACGCGCTCGAGCCCGACGGGCTCGCGACGCTGATCTACACGTCCGGCACGACGGGTCCGCCGAAGGGCGTGATGCTCTCGCACCGGAACCTCGCGTGGACGGCGGACATCGCGATCACGATCACTGGCTCGACGAGCGACGACTGCATGCTGAGCTATCTGCCGCTCTCGCACATCGCCGAGCAGATGTTCTCGATCCACGGCCCGATCACCGCGGGCATGAAGCTCTACTTCGCGGAGTCGATCGAGAAGGTGCCGGAGAACCTCAAGGAGGTGCGCCCGACGGTGCTCTTCGCGGTGCCGCGCATCTGGGAGAAGTTCCACGCAGGCATCTCGAGCAAGCTCGCCGACGCGACGGGCGCGAAGGCGCGCATCGCGCGCTGGGCGCAGTCGATCGGCACGGCGGTGAGCGCGTACAAGGCGCGCGGCAAGGCGCTGCCGTTCGCGCTCGGCGTGCAGTACAAGCTCGCCGATCGCCTCGTCTTCACGAAGCTGAAGACGGCGATCGGCCTCGACCGCGCGCGGATGTGCGTGAGCGGCGCGGCGCCCGTCGCCAAGGAAGTGCTCGAGTTCATGGCGAGCCTCGACGTGATGGTGCACGAGGTCTACGGCCAGTCCGAGGACACCGGCCCGACGACGTTCAACCGACCGGGGCAGCTGAAGTTCGGCTCCGTCGGCCCCACGCTGCCGGGCGTCGAGGTGAAGATCGCAGCGGACGGCGAGATCGTCGTGCGCGGGCCGAACGTCTTCCTCGGCTACTACAAGGAGCCCGAGGCGACCGCGGAAACGCTGATCGACGGCTGGCTGCACTCGGGGGATCTCGGCGCGTTCGACTCGGAGGGCTTCCTCTCGATCACGGGCCGCAAGAAGGAGATCCTGATCACCGCCGGCGGCAAGAACGTCGCGCCGAAGAATATCGAGGCGGCGCTCAAGAACCACAGCCTCGTCAACGAGGCGGTCGTCATCGGCGACCGGCGCAAGTACCTGACGGCCCTCGTCACGCTCGATCCCGACGCCATCGCGAAGTTCTGCGCCGAGCGCAAGCTCGACGTCGCGAGCGCGCACCAAGACGCGACCGTGCGCGCCGAGGTCCAGAAGGCCGTCGACCAGCTGAATCAGGAGTTCGCGCGGGTCGAGCAGGTGAAGAAATTCACGATCCTGCCGCGCAACCTGAGCGTGCAGGACGGCGAGCTCACGCCGACGCTCAAGGTCAAGCGCAAGGTCGTCAACGAGCACTTCGCGAGCGACATCGAGGCGATGTATTCGGAGTGACGGCGCGCGGGGCTGCGCAGTCACTTTGAGACGCAGCGCATCCGGGCTAGGCTGTGCCACCCCGTGGCGAGGCCTCGGCGGTTCGGGAGCTTCCATGCGTTCATCGCTTCTTCGTGCCCTTCCCTTGGCCATGCTCGTGCTCGTGTCCGCTGCCTGCGGTCGCTCCTCGCTGACGGTCGACCCTGCGCGCGACGGCGGCGGGACCGACCTCGGCGACATGAGCACGCTCGACAGCCCGCTGCTGATCTGCGGCGACGAGGTGTGCTCGGCGAGCATCGGCGAGACCTGCTCGACGTGCGCGCGCGACTGCGGACCGTGCGCCTCGTGCGGCGACACGGTCTGTGACGACACCGGCGGCGAGTCCTGCTTCAGCTGCCCCGCGGACTGCGGCGCTTGCCCGGGCTGCGGCAACGGCACCTGTGAGGCGGCGCGCATGGAAGACTGCGCGGGCTGCCCCGAAGACTGCGGCCCCTGCGCGACGTGCGGCGACGGCGCCTGCAACGGCAGCGAGACGTGCTCGTCGTGCAGCGGCGACTGCGGCATCTGCCCCGGCGGCTGTGGAGACGGCACCTGCAGCTCCACCGAGAGCTGCACCTCGTGCCCGGGTGACTGCGGCGTCTGCCGGACCTGCGGCGACGGCGCGTGCAACTCGGGCGAGACGTGCACGTCGTGTCCGGGCGACTGCGGGCTCTGCATGACGTGCGGCGACGGCACCTGCAACTCCGGCGAGACTTGCTTCTCGTGCCCGACGGACTGCGGCACCTGCGAGACGTGCGGCGATCACACCTGCAGCGCGTCGGAGACGTGCTCGTCGTGCTCGGTCGACTGCGGGCTCTGCGAGCGCTGCGGCGACGGGACGTGCAGCGCGAGCGAGGACTGCACCTCGTGCTCGGTGGACTGCGGGCTCTGCACGACCTGCCCGAACCGCCGCTGCGACGCGTCCGAGACCTGCGGCACCTGCCCGCAAGACTGCGGCCGCTGCCCGACCTGCGGAGACGGCTTCTGCCGCGCCTCCGACGGTGAGGACTGCCTCACCTGCTCGCCCGACTGCGACGCGTGCCCGACCTGCGGGGACGGCACCTGCAACGCCGCGACGGAAAACTGCTTCACCTGCCCCGGCGACTGCGGCACCTGCACGGGCTGCGGCGACGGGCGCTGCGGCACGCGCGAAGACTGCGCGAGCTGCGCGACGGACTGCGGCACCTGCTCGGTCTGCGGCAACATGGTCTGCGAGACCGACCCCGCGCGCGGCTACGAGACTTGCTCCAACTGCACGGCGGACTGCGGCGCGTGCCCGATGCGCAACTGCTCGGCGGGCCTCACCTGCGCCTTCGGCTGCTTCGGCTTCGGCGGCGGCGGCGGGATCCCGAGCATCGACATCGCCTGCCTCTCCTCGTGCGTCGCGAGCGTCTGCGCGGACGGGCAGTTCTTCCTGCAGCAGGTGATCAACTGCGCGGTCAACTCGTTCGTCGGCGGGACCTGCAGCGACATCAGCTGCGTGCAGACGGAGTGCGGGACCGAGGTCATGGCCTGCCTCCGCGACCGTTGCTGAGCGACTGACCGCTCAGTCGTCCGACGAAGAAGCCTCGGCAGCCGCGCTGCCGGGGCTTTCTTCCGTCGGGAGCGCGTTCGTCTGGAGCCACATCGCGGTCTGAGTGCTCTGGTAGACGAGCTTCTCGGACTGACGGAACTCGAACGCGTACTTCGCGAGGATGCGCTTCTGGCCCTTGCGAATTTGGGTCGCGCGCCCCGTGAGCACGAGCGCCTCGCCGGGCACGTGCGCGAGGTTGTGGAACCGCGCGCTCTCGATGCGCGCGCCATAGCCGACCCAGCCCTCGCGGTGCCGCAAGCCGAGGACGTAGTACGCGTGCACGAAGGCGACGATGCCCGTCGCGTGCACCATCAGCGCGCCCGAGACGTGCTGCGGGTGCCGCACCGGGTGCACGACCTGCTCGCGCGTGAGCGGCAGGTCCGCGCTCACCGGCATTCGACAGACGACGACGTGAGTCTCCGCGTCGATGCGCAGGATCTCGTCGATCAGCTGCCCGCCCGGGCCATAGAAGCAGTCGGCTACGAAGTCTGGGTCGAGCGCCATCAGGCGGCTGTCTAGCAGAGCGGCGCGAGCGCGGCAGTCTTTGGCGGCAGAGCGCGCTATACGCCCGTCGTCTCGGCGCCCCAGATCAGCTTGTGGAGCTGCAGCTGAAAGCGCGCGGGGAGCGCGTCCTCGAGCAGCCACGCCACGACGTCGCGCGCCGACGGTCCGCCGAACACGCACGACACCAGCACGCCGCCGCAGCGCTCGGCGAGCGACTCCCGGCGGATCACGTCGCGCGCCCACTCGTAGTCGGCGCGGCTCGCGAGCACGAGCTTCAGCTCGTCGCGGGGCGTCAGGAGCGCGAGGTTCTCCCAGCGAATCCGGTGCGACTCGCCGCTGCCCGGCGCCTTGAGATCGACGATGCGGTGCACGCGCGGGTCGACGCCCGAGATATCGCGCTCACCGCTCGTCTCGAGCAGCACCGTGCGCCCGGCGTCGCAGAGCTCACGGAGGAGCGGCAGCGCGCCCGGCTGCAGCAGCGGCTCGCCTCCCGTCAGCTCGACGAGCGGGATCTTCGTCGCGAGCGCCTCATCGAGCACATCCCGCCGCGCGCGCCGCGTGCCGCCGCGAAACGCCTGCTGCGTGTCGCACCAGACGCAGCGCAGGTTGCAGCCCGTCAGGCGGATGAACGTGCACGGCAGCCCAGCGAACGACGACTCGCCCTGGATCGACGTGTAGAGCTCGTGAACGACGAGCGTGTCCTCTTTCGCCATCAGCGCAGCCTTCTAACGGGAACGAGGCGGAGCGCAACTCGGCGGGTGCGCGACCGACGAACGGGCGCCGCGCTTGGTCACGCGACTCGACGCGTGCCGCGGGCGACGAGGTGGCACACATGATCTCGCTCACGCAGAGTAGCCCCGCCATGAAGTCCCCTGCGCCTCCGCGCGACGCTCTCGAGTCGCGCCTGCTCGCGCGCTTCGGGCTCGCGACGTTTCGACCCTGGCAGCGCGAGGCGATCGACTCGCTGCTGACGGGCGGCGGGCGCGCGCTCGTCGTCGCGCCGACGGGCGGCGGCAAGTCGCTCACCTATCAGTTCCCCGCGACGGAGCTCGAGGGGACGACCATCGTCGTCTCGCCGCTGATCGCGCTGATGGAAGACCAGGTGCGCGGGCTGCACGCGCGCGGCATCGCGGCGACGTACCTCGCGTCGAACGTCGACGCCGACGAGCGCCGACGCCGCGAGCGCGGGCTCTTCGCGGGCGAGTACAAGCTCGTCTACATCGCGCCCGAGCGCCTCGCGATGTCGGGCATCGTCGAGACGCTCGCGCGCCTCAAGCCGCCGCTCGTCGCCATCGACGAGGCGCACTGCATCTCGCAGTGGGGGCACGACTTTCGCCCGGATTATCTGCGCCTCGGCGAGGTGCTCGAGCGCCTGCGTCCGCCGCGCGTGCTCGCGTGCACGGCGACGGCGACGCCCGGCGTGCGCCGCGAGATCCTCGAGAAGCTCGGGCTCGAGGGCGACGACACCAAGGTCGTGCTGCGCGGCTTCGCGCGGCCGAACCTGCACCTCTCGTCGCTCGAGGTCGACTCCGCGAAGGACCGGCAGCGCGCGATGACGCAGGCGCTCCGCGAGGCGATCGGCGCGCCCACCGCGCCGACGGGCGGCGCCATCGTCTACGCCGCGACGCGCAAGGCGACCGAGCAGATGGCCGACACCGTGCGCGGCGCCGGCTACAAGGTCGCCGCCTATCACGCGGGGCTCGACCCCGAGGTGCGCGCGAGCGTGAGCAAGATGTTCGCCGAGCGCACCGTGGACGTCGTCGTCGCGACGAACGCGTTCGGGATGGGCATCGACCGACCTGACATACGGACTGTCATCCACGTCAACGCGCCGGGCTCGATCGAGGCGTATTACCAAGAGGTCGGTCGCGCGGGGCGCGACGGGGACCCCGCGCACGGGCTGTTGCTGACCGCGTCGAGCGACCTCGGGCTGCGACGCCGCTTGCTCGAGCGCGGCGGCGCCGACGGCTCTGCGCCCGACCCGGTGCAGGTCGAGCGGCAGTGGCGGCTGTTCCTCGATCTGATGCGCTACGTCGAGGCGGGCAGCTGCCGACACGACTTCATCCTCCGCTACTTCGGCGACGAGCAAGAGACGCTCGGCGGCTGCGGGCACTGCGACGTCTGCGAGCGCCTCGGCGTCGGCGCGGGCGACACCGAGGCGACCATCTCCGACGAGGACGCGCTCGTCGTGCGCAAGGCCCTCGCCGGCATCGCGCGCAACCGCGGACGCACCGGGCTCAACCTCGTCGCGGATATGCTCGTCGGCGCGAGCAGCGCGCGGCTGTTGCAGCTCGGGCTGCAGTCGCTGAGCACCTACGGCTTACTGAAGGAGCGCCCGCGCCCGTGGGTGCTCGCGCTCTTGCGGCGCTTGATCACGGCGGGGCTCGTCGACATCACGCCGACCGAGTTCCCGGTGCCGCTGCTGACCAAGGCGGGGCACGAGACGATGATGAGCGAGCGCCCCGTGCGCGTGCTCTTGCCGGAGCCCGACGCCGGCACTCCGCGCGCCGTGCGCAGCAAGCGTGAGCGTGCCGCGAAGAAGGTCGGCAGCAGCGAGCTACCGCCCGGCGTCGATCACGCGCTCTTCGAGCGCCTCCGCGAGGCGCGCCTCGGCATGGCCAAGGAGCACCGCGTGCCCGCCTACGTCGTCGCGCCCGACCGCACGCTGCTCGAGCTCGCCGCCCGCCGCCCGCGCACGCGCGGAGAGCTGAGCGGCATTCACGGCATGGGCCCGGCGCGCATCGACGCGTATGGCGACACCTTCCTCGAGGTGCTCAGCGCGTGAGCGCGCGCGCGTGCGGCGACCTGTGTTGGCAGAGGTCGCCGCGCTCGAGCCCGCGGCTGCGATTCAGATGAAGATCGGCGGCACGTTCGCGTTGACGGCGGCTCCCGCGAACGAGATGCCGCGCCCCGTGGTGGGGTCGTTGAACGTCCCGTAGAGCGTCCCGACGCCCGTGTGCGGGTCGATCGTGACGACCTCGCCGCTGCCGTCGTGCGTGAAGCCGAACACCTGCCCAAGCTGGTACGCGACGCCGAAGAGCTTGGGATATCCGGTCGAGCCGATGATCGTGACGGCGCCCGTCGCCGGGGCGATGCGCGCGAGGAGGTTGTTCGCCTGCGTGCCGGTGCCCGTGGCGTCCCCCACCCGGTAGACCGTGCCGTACATCGTGCCGTCCGAGACGGCGACGAGATCCCCCGAGAGCGCGTAGCCGCCGCTCAGCGTGCCGATCGGCGTGACCGTCGGAGGCGAGGTGCCCGGCGCGACGAGGCAGAACGCGCCCATGAAGTCGCCCGTGTAGAGCCTGCCGTCGGGCAAGAACGTGAGCGCCACGCCCGCCGTGCCGCACGCGGTGATCGGGCCGACGCGCGTCACGTGCCCGTCGGTCGCGCTCGCCGTGTAGAGGGCAGTGTTCGAGACGCCGTAGATCGTGTCGTCGGGCGCGACGGCGAGGTCGGTGATCACGTCCTCTGCCATGCCGCCGCCCGTGCGCGGGACCATCGGCGCGTTGAACGGACCGACCGTGACGAGCGAGCGCATCGCGAGGTCGATCTTGTAGAGCACGTGATCGCCGTGCGCGTAGACCGTGTAGCAAGGGCCCGTCCCGCTGCAGCCAGGGGGAACCACGCCGAAGTCCGGGGCGGGGCCCAAGTCGAGGGGCGAACCGCCGTCGGGCAGCGCGCCGGAGTCCGTGTCCGGCACGCCCCCGTCGTACGGGACGCCCACCGGGCCGCGAGCGCGCGACGTGCAGGCCGACGTGCCGAGCAGACAAACGAGCGCGAGCGTGAAGACGACGTTGGACCTGAGCATGGCGTGGACTCCAGCGCGGCGAGACGATTACGAGCCGTGGTCTCTGCCGGGCCGACGTCGCTAGCACGCGCGGCACGGGGACTCAATCGACGCACGCAACCGGCGGTCCGCGCCCTCGGGCGAGCCTGCGCCCGCTGCCTCGAGCGCTGCCCGCGATGCGGGCCGCTACTTCTTGAGCGCCCGCTTGAGGATCTTGCCCGTCGGGCCCTTCGGCAGCGAGTCCATGAACTCGACGATGCGCGGGTACTTGTACGCGGCGAGGTGCTCTTTGCAGAACGCCGTGATGTCCTCGGCGGTCGCGCTGTGCCCGGGCTTGAGCGCGAGGACGGCCTTGATCTCTTCACCGTGGAGCGCGTCCGGGACGCCGATGACCGCGACCTCGAGCACCGCCGGGTGCCGATAGAGCGCCTCCTCGATCTCACGCGGATAGACGTTGAAGCCGCCGCGGATGATCAGGTCCTTCTTGCGGTCGACGATGAAGTAATACCCATCTTCATCCACGTGCGCGACGTCGCCAGTCTTGAACCAGCCGTCCTTCACGCACTCCGCGGTCGCCTCGGGGTTCTTCCAATACCCCTTCATCACGTTGTGGCCCTTGATGCAGATCTCACCCGGCACCTTCGGCTCGGTGATGGTCATTCCCGCGTCGTCGATCAGCTTGAACTCGCAGCCCCAGATCGGGAGTCCGATGCTGCCCGCCTTCTTGGGGCGGTCGAGCACGCTGAAGCTCGCGACGGGCGACGTCTCGCTGAGCCCATAGCCCTCGAGCACGTTGACGTTGTACTTGCGGTCGAAGGCGTGCATCACCTCTACCGGCATCGCCGCGCCGCCCGACACGCAATAACGAAGCGCGCTGAGATCGTATTTGTGCGCGTCCGGATAGTGCAGCATCGCGAAGTACATCGTCGGCACGCCCGCGAACACCGTGATCTTGTGCTTCTCGAGGAGCGTGAACGCCGACTGCGGATCGAAGCGCGGGAGCAGCACGAGCGCGCCGCCGCGGATCAAGAGGCCATTCTGCACGGCAGTCTGACCGAAGCTGTGAAAGAGCGGCAGGGTCGCCAGCGCCACATCCGTCGACGCGAGCGGCAGCAGCTTCGAGCTCATGTAGTCGGCGTTGTAGAACAGGTTGAAGTGCGTGAGCTCCGCGCCCTTCGCGCGCCCCGTCGTGCCCGAGGTGTAGAGGATGACCGCCGTGTCGTCGGGCATCGTGTCGGGGAGATCCGTGACGGGAGTCGCGCCGCCGAGCGCTGCGTTGAAGTTGACCGCGCCGTCGGGCGCGCTGAGGTCCGTCGGCGACGCCTTCGCCACGATCAGCTGACGGCAGCTACCGACGCGATCGAACCCAGCGCGCGCGTGCTCGTAGAAGCCCTCCCACACGACGAGCGCCGCGGCGCCGCTGTCCTCGAGGTGATAGGCGATCTCGTCGGGAGCGAGCAGCACGTTGAGCGGCACGACGGGGTTCGCGGCGTAGTGCGCGCCGAAGTACGCGATCGGGAACTGCGGCACGTTGGGCAGCATCAAGGCGACGTGCTCGCCGCGCTGGATCCCCAGCTTGGCGAGCGCGCCCGCGAAGCGCTGCGCATACGCGTGCAGCGTGCCGTAGTTCAGCGTGAGGTCGCCGAGGTGCAGCGCGGGGCGGTCCGAGAACTTGGACGCGCTCGTCCGCAAGATGGTCGCGAGGTTCAGAGTCATCGAGTCTCTCCTACCAGCGATTGAACGCTGGATGCCCTTCCTTCACCGCCACGAACGTCCCGCGACAGGTCGCGGTCACCTTGCCATTGGCCGTCAGCGTCGCCTCGACGACGGCGCGCGGTCCGCTCGACTCGACGACGTGCGCCGCAAGCTCGAGCGGCGCGTCCATCGGAGTCGGTCGCTTGAGCGTCACGTGGAACTCCGCGGTCACCGTGCAGGGGATTTCGCCGAGCGCGTCGCGGTCGAGGAGGTGAATCGCGGCCGTCCAGTTGGAGTGGCAGTCGAGGAGCGCGCCGCAAATACCGCCGTTGAGCACGCCCGGAAACGCGTGATGGTGCGGCTCCGGGCGCCAGCTCGCGACGAGGCCCGCGGGCGCGACGCCGACGGGACTGCGCAGCGAGCGAATGCGCAGCCCGTGTGGGTTGGCGGGACCGCAGCCGAAGCAGATGCTCTTCGGCGCGTGCTGCTCTTGGACGCTCTGCGGACCGTGCACGACGATGTCTTCGCTCACGCCGCGCAGCGTACACCGGAAGGCGGCGCGGAGATCAGGGCGCGCGCACGCCGGTGACGGCGAGCGTCAGCGGCGCGCAGCCACCGAACGCGCACGAACCATCGACCTCGGTGAAGGTCGAGGTCCACGTCCCGGTGAAGTGATCGGCGTCGCTGAAGGTGCCGACGAGGCGGTACGTCTCGATGCACCCACCGGAGACCGTGTACGAGACATCGAACATCCCGCCCGTCGGCCCGGTGCTGCTCGTCGGACCAGGCTGCGTCAGCGTGTACGAGCCCGCGGTCACCACGAGCACACCGCCCGCGTAGGTGAAGTGCATCGAGCCGATGTTGTAGTTGACGCTCCCGAACGCACACAGCTGCGTCGGCGGCGGCGTGATCGTGAAGTTGCCGTTGTAGTCGATGGGCCCCGTCGGGCACATCGGGCACGTCGCGGCCGTGTCATCGCAGGTGAACACACAGGTATCGGAGCCGACGTCGCAGACCTCGGTCGTGCACGGATCGGCGTCGTTGCAGTCGTGCGCCGCGAGCGGCGGCTGACAGCCGAACTCGGGATCACAGACCTCCTCGCCGTTGCAGAAATTGCCGTCGGCGCAGTCCATCGCGGTCGTGCACGGCATCGGGACATAGCAACCCGTGCGCCCGCAGACCTCGCCCGCGCCGGTGCAGAGCGAGTCGACGGGGGTGTTCGTGCACACGTTGCCGACCGCGCACATATCCACTGTGCAAGCGACCGAGTCGTCGCAGTCTGCGGCGCCCG
>CAIUAC010000584.1 GCA_903896985.1 uncultured Sandaracinus sp. | reverse complement strand
TGCCCCACCTCGAACGCGGCGCCAAATTATTGGTTATCGCCTATGCGGCGCGCCCCTATACCTATCAACTGATTCAGCGCGAGCGGCGCGGTGAGGTGATGCGCATCGCGCTCGTCGGGCTGGGTTGGCCCGATGATCCAGGCCGCTCGCTGCCGGTCGTGCGGGGACGCCTGCTCATGCAACCGCACGGCGAGATCATCGTGGACTCCTCCCTCGGATTTCAGATCGACGAGACCCTCGACCTCGCCGGCGAGAGCTATCGTGTGGTCGGGCTGACGAAGAACGCCCTCACCTCGGGCGGAGACTCGGTGGCCTTCATGACCGCCTCTGACGCGCAGCTCGTCGCGCTCGATCAGCCCTCGGAGGCCACCGTGCTCGAACGTCAGCGCGTCGTCGAGCGACTCCGCGGCACCGACCTCGGACGCGCCCAACCCGGGCTCGAAGACCTGACGAGGGACCCGCGCTGGCGCTCCCCCGCGGTCGCCTCGCCGCCCGTCGCGGCCGTGCTGGTCGAAGCCGACCCGCAGAGGCTCGAAGAGGTGCGCCACACGCTCGAGCGCTGGGCCGATGTGACGGTGTACTCGCAGCAAGAAGAGGAGACGCTCCTGCTCGGCGGCGTGGTGCAGCGCGCCCGAATGCAGATTGGCCTCTTCACGATGATCCTCACCCTGACCGCCGCGGTGATCGTGATGATGGTCATGTACAATCTCACGCTCGAGAAGACGCACGATCTCGCCGTCCTCAAGCTGATGGGTGCGCCGCGCGCGCGCCTGCTCGGGCTCGTGCTCCAACAGGCGTGGCTCCTCGGCGCGCTCGGCTACGCGGTGGCCTTCACGATCGGCGAGCTGGCCTTCCCGAGCTTCCCGCGACGCGTCGTCATCACCCCCGCCATTCAGCTGGTCGCGCCCCTCGCGACGATGGTGATCGTGACCCTCGCGAGCGCGCTCGGACTCACGCACGTCATGCGCATCGACCCGTCGCGCGCGCTGGAGGGCTGACCATGACTGACGCGGTACGAGCCGCCGGGCTACGCAAGACCTACGGGACGGGCGCCTCGGCCGTCGTCGCCCTCGACGACGTCAGCCTCACGCTCGCGCGAGGGACGGTCGCGGCGCTGCTCGGCCCGAGCGGCGCAGGCAAGTCCACGCTGATCAAGGCGCTGGGCTTCGTCTCGCCCGCGGACACCGGGGAGGTCTTCTTCGAAGATCGGCTCGTCGTCAGGGACGGAGTCCCCTTGGCCGACCTCGCGCTGCTGCGGAGGCGGCACCTCGGCTTCGTGTTCCAGAAGGCCAACCTCACGTCCTTCCTGAACGCCCGCGAGAACGTGCAGATCGCCTGCGAATTCGGCGGGAAGGGTCAGGGCCGAGCGCGCGCGAGAGAGCTGCTCGGCTACCTCGAGGTCGCCAACCGCGAGGGCTCGTATCCCGAGATGCTCAGCGGCGGAGAGCAGCAGCGCGTCGCGATCGCGCGCGCGTTGGCCAACGATCCCTCGCTGATCCTCGCCGACGAGCCGACCGCCGCGCTCGACAGCGTGCGGAGCCGGATCGTGATGGAGCTCTTCCGAAAGGTCGCCCACGAGCGTGGCGCGGCGGTGCTCGTCGTGACGCACGACCACCGGGCGCTCGAGGTCTTCGACGTGCTCTACGAGATGGAGGACGGGAAGATTCGCCCCTACCAGCGCCCTCGAAGCGCCGCGGCGACGCCAGCGCCCTCGCCCTGAGCCGTTCGCGCGCGGGTGGCCCGGCGCGTTCGCGCAGCCTACGGTCACGCACCCACGGCGAGCTCGCGAGGATTCGGACGAAATGTCAGCGGTATGGGAGATCATCATCTCCGGAGCGTTCGGCGTCGCCGCGGGCGTCGTCTCTGGCTTCTTGGGGATCGGCGGCGGGGCGATCCTCGCGCCGCTCCTCGCGGTCGGACTCGGCATCGAGCATCACCGCGCGCAAGGCATTTCGCTCGCC
>CAIUAC010000583.1 GCA_903896985.1 uncultured Sandaracinus sp. | reverse complement strand
GTCGACGAGCCCTTCCCGCTCCTCGGCACGGCCTGCGCGAACGGCGTCGGAGAGTGCCGCCGCACGGGCACGTACATCTGCAACGCCGCGCGCACGGGCGCGCTCTGCAACGCCGCAGCGGCCGGCGTCGCGGTCACCGAGACCTGCAACAACCGCGACGACAACTGCAACGGCCTCGTCGACGACGCGATCCCGCTCGCGAGCATCCCGACGGTGCGCATCCCGCGCCGCTCGGCCGCGGGCTTCGTCGACGTGATGCAGTACGAGGCGTCCCGCGCCGACGCGACGGCGACGACCCAGGGCAGCGCCTCGCGCGTCGCCTGCGCGAACTCGAACGTCGTGCCGTGGTCGACGGTGACGTGGACGGACGCCAGCGCCGCGTGCTGCGCGCTCAACGCGAGCGGCACCTGCGCCGCGACCGGCTGGAACCTCTGCGAGGCCGCCGACTGGACCGCCGCGTGCGAAGGCCCTGGCTACGGCGGCCCGCCGCTCAACTACTGCGCGTGGTCCTACGGCGCCGGCGCGACGTGCCGCACGTCCTCGTCCGTGCGCTGCAACGGCGACGAGTGGGACAGCGACGCCGTCACCGCTGGCGATCAAGACCTGCTCTACACCACCGGCTCACCGAGCTTCGGGCTCTGCTACACCGACTGGACGGGCACCGCGGCGGGCCGCGTCTACGACCTCAGCGGCAACGTCAAGGAGTGGACGAACACCGTCCCTCCCGCGTCCACCGGAGTCCACTACATCCGCGGCGGCAGCTACAACAACGTGGAAGCCGGTCGAACGTGCCAGTTCGACTTCCCCGTCGCGGCCAACAACTTCGCCTTCCCGAACACGGGATTCAGGTGTTGCTACTACGAATGACGCGCCCTGCGCCGGGTGCGATAGGCTGACGCACCCGTATGTCTTTCTCGCTCTTCACCGGCACCTCCAATCCCGCGCTCGCGCGCTCCGTGGCCCTCGCGCTCGGCGTGCCGCTCGGGCGGGCGGAGGTGTCGCGCTTCCCGGATGGGGAGCTGCGCGTCGAGCTTCACGAGACGGTGCGCGGGCACGACATCTACCTCGTGCAGCCGACGAGCCCGCCCGCCGAGGAGCATCTGTTCGCGCTGCTCTTGCTCGCGGACGCCTGCCGGCGCGCGGGCGCGGCGTCGCTGACGGCGGTGATCCCGTACTTCGGCTATGCGCGGCAGGACCGGCGCGCGCAGGGGCGGCAGCCGATCGCGGCGCGCCTCGTCGCCGACCTGCTCGCGACGGCGGGCTTCGGGCGCGTCGTCGCGCTCGACCTGCACAGCCGCGCGATGGAGGGCGTGTTCTCGATGCCGCTCGAGCACATCTCCGCGATCTCGCCGCTCGTCGAGGCGGTGCGAAAAGAGCTCCCCGAGAACGCGGTCATCGTCGCGTCCGACCTCGGCGCGACCAAGCTCGCGGAGCTCTGGGCGCGTCACTTGGATCTGCCCGCGGCGCTCGTGCACAAGAAGCGCATGAGCGGCGACGTCGTGCACGTGCGCGACATCACGGGCGACGTCGCGGGGCGCGCGCCGGTGCTCGTCGACGACATGATCTCGACGGGCGGCACGCTCGTCGCCGCGGCGAAGTGCCTGCTCGAGGCGGGCGCGCGACCCGAGATCATCGTCGCCGCGACGCACGGGCTGCTCGTCGGCGAGGCGGTCGAGCGCCTCGCGCAGCTGCCGCTGAAGCGCCTGATCGTCACGGACACGGTCGTCGTGCCGGAGGCCGCCGCCGCGCGCCTGCCGCTGACCGTGGTGTCGATCGCGCCGCTCCTCGCGGAGTGCATCCGCCGCCTGCACGACGGCGAATCGCTCAACGAATTGCTGAGCTGGGGCTGAGCCGCGGTGTCCCAAGAAGACGCGCCTCGCGCTCCGTCGACTCCACCGATCGCACCGGCTGAGCTCGTATTCCGGCGCGCGACGCTGGCGGACGTGAGCGCGATTCACGCGCTCGTCGAGAGCGCCTATCGCGGGGACGAGAGCCGCGCGGGCTGGACGACGGAGGCCGAGCTCCTCGACGGCACGCGCACCGACGAGCAGGAGGTGCGGGCGCTCGTCGAGAGCGAGCGGTCGCGCATCCTCCTCGCGCACGACGCGGCGACGGGCGCGCTCGTCGGCTCGGTGCTCGTCGAGGACGAGGGCGACGCCGCGTACGTCGGGATGTTCGCGGTGCGCCCAGTTTTACAGGCGCGCGGCGTCGGGAGGGCGCTGCTCGCCGAGGCCGAGCGCCTCGCGCGCGACGTGCTCGGGCGCGACGTGACCCGCATGACCGTCATCGCGCAGCGCCCCGAATTGCTCGCGTGGTACCAACGCCGCGGCTACGCGCTCACCGGGCAGCGCGAGCCGTTCCCGTACGACGAGGCCCGCTGCGGCAAGCCGCGCCGCGACGACCTCGTGTTCGAGGTGCTCGAGAAGCGCGTGCGCTGACGGCGCTCGGCGCTCGCGCCGCGCCCTCAGAGGTCCTTGACCGTGCAGACGCGGTTGCGGCCGTTGTGCTTCGCGGCGTAGAGCGCCTTGTCCGTGATCTCGAAGAGCGTGCCCGCGGTCTTGGCGTGCTGCGGGAAGGTCGCGACGCCGAGGGAGACGGTCACCTTGAGCTTGCCGAGCTCCGTCTGGAACACGGTCTCGCTGAGCTCCTCGCGCACGCGCTCGGCGAGCAGGAGCGCGCCGTCGAGGTCCGTCTCCTCGCAGAGGATGCAGAACTCCTCGCCGCCGAAGCGCGCGACGAGATCGGTCTCGCGCTTCACGCGGCGCAAGAGCGCGCCGAGCTCCTTGATGACGACGTCCCCGGTGGCGTGCCCGTAGGTGTCGTTGACCGCCTTGAAGTGGTCGATGTCGGTGACGACGAGCGAGAGCTTCCGGCCGAAGCGCTCCGCCGCCTTGATGCGACGCTCGAATTCCTCGAGGAAAGTGCGCTTGTTGAGGCAGCCCGTCAGGCCATCGGTCGTCGCCAGCTCCTCGAGCCGACGCACGCTCTCGGCGTTCGCGAGGGACACCGCGAGCTGATTCGCGAGCACCTGCAGCGTCGGGCGGACGGCGCCGCCGAACGCGTCGCGGCGGTGCGCGGCGAGGCAGAGCGTGCCGATCGCGTCCTCGCGCACGACGAGCGGCATGATCAGCAGCGACTCCATGCCGGAGAGGTTCGCCTTCTTCGTGTAGACGACGTGCTGCGCCGGATCGAAGTCCCCGCGATACGGGAGAAAGTGCCGGTTCTTCACGGCCATCGCCGTCAGCGAGGTGTTGTCGCGGAACGTCAGCTTCTCGAGCGCGAGCGCGCCCTCGCCGACCGCGCGGCGGACGGTGTGCTTCTTCTGCGCGCCGTCGTAGAGCGTGACCGCGGCGAAGTCGAAGGGCGCGATCTCCGCGGCGGCGGCGAGCCCCGCGTCGAGCACGGCGTCGCCCGAGAGCGCCGCGCCGAGCGCCTGTGACGCGCGGTGGAGCACCGTCTGCTCGTGCTTGCTCTTCTCGAGCTGCACGAAGACGCGCTCGTTCTGCACGGCGCGCAGCACCTGATGCACCGCGCCCTTGAGGATCTCCTCCTCGCGCGCGTCGAACGGCCGGTCGTCGCGCCGGTCGGCGCAGAGCGCCCCGCGGAGCACGCCGTTCTCGACCACGGGCACGCCGAGAAAGCACCGCACCTGCGCGGGGCCGCGGTAGTAGCAGAGGCCCTTGTAGCCGAGCTTCAGGTGCTCGAGGTTCATCACCAGGCCGCGCTTGGCGACGCCGCCGACCGCCCCCTCGCCGGCGCCGAACGGCCCCTCGGCGAGGTCGTCGGAGTCCGAGACGAGCTCGACGATGCGCATCGTCTCGGCGTTTCCGTCGGCGGTCTCATCGACGAAGAAGAGCACGCAGGTGTGCAGCTCGAGCGTCCGCTTGAGGAGCTCGAGCGTGTAGTAGAGGGCCTGGTGGACCTCGTCGAGAGACGAGCGAAACAGGCGCTCGTCGTCCCGCGCGGCGCTGTCGGTCGCGGCGCCGACGAGGCGAAAGAGCTTCGCGTCCTCGTGCACGCGCACTTTTTCTTCGGCGAGCTCGCGGTTGCTGCGCTCGCGCACGCGGGCGATCTCGACGCGCGTGAAGACGAGGTTCAGCAGCCCGAACGAGATGACGAAGAGCGCGTGGAGCGCGAGCGGGCGCGGGTCGGTCTGGCCCTCACCGACGAAGTAGAGCACCGCCTCGAAGGCGACCGCGACGACGACGAGCACCGTGCCGATCGGCTTGCGCGCGAAGGACGCGAGGAGCGCGACGACGACGTAGACGAGCGGATAGAACGGCCCCGTCAGCCCGCCGCCGAGCTGCACGCCCGCGTGCACCGCGACCAGCAAGAGCGCGCCTAGCTCGAGGTCGAGGAGGCGCCCCGACGAGGCCTCGACGACGCCGCGCGTCCGCAGGCGCTGCGCGACGCGCACGCCGAAGAGCAGCGCCCACACCGCGCCGACGAGCGCGTGCTCGAGCCCGAGCTCCGCCGGCCGCACTCGAAAGACGCCGAGCACGTCGAGCAGCCCGAAGCCGAGCGCCGTGACGAGCCCGAGCGAGGCGCGCGTCGTGCGGCGAATGGAGAGGGCTGCGTGGACGAGCGTAGACATGGCGCGGGTCGATGTCCGATATCGGAGACCGCGCGCCGGGTCCAGAAATCGGCACGACGCGCGGGCACTTCGGACCCCGGAAAAAGGCGACGGCGCCGTCCCGTGAGGGAGGCGCCGTTCGAGGTGTGGGACGCGCGAAGCGCCGGTCAGCTCACGGCCCGGACCAGGTGACGAGCTCGGCGGTGAAGTTCAGGAAGAACCAGAAGCCGCGCGTCGCGGGGGCGGTGACGTTGTCGGCGTCGTCCTCGCTGGTG
>CAIUAC010000582.1 GCA_903896985.1 uncultured Sandaracinus sp. | reverse complement strand
GGGCGCCTCTGCGTTGTCAATGATCGCTCCGACATGAGCGACCTCTTCACGAAGCTCGAGGTCGCGGCGTGGGGCGGGCTGGTCGGCGCGCAGGGCCGGCTGTTCCTTCGCATCGAGGACGACCTGCGCCGGCAGTTCGGCCTCACGCACGCCGAGTTCGAGGTGCTGCTGCGCCTCTGCTTCGCGCCGCGCTCGCGGGCTCGCATCCAGGACCTCGCCGCGGCGAGCCTGCTCACGCGGAGCGGGACGAGCCGCGTCGTCGAGCGGCTAGTGCGCGCCGGGCACGTGGAGCGCGCGGGCGCGGAGGAGGACGGGCGCGGCGCCTACGCGGTGCTGACCAAGGCGGGGCGCGACCACTTCCTCACGGCGGCTCGTCAGCACGTCGCGCTCGTGCGCCGGGAGTTCCTGAGCAAGTTCTCCGCGGCCGAGCTGGAGCAGATGGCCTCGTTCTGGCGCAGGATCGAGGGCCGCGAGCCCCCGAAGGAGGCGCCGCCTCGCAAGCCGCGCGCGCGGTCGAAGGCAGGTGAGAGCGTGCGCGACGAGACCGACGACGACGAGGTGAGGAAGTACAACGCTGCTCAGAGGGACGCTGAGCGCGCCATCTGCGACACGCTCGCCGAGCGCATCGACGCGGGCCTCGACGGCGCCGAGCGCAAGGTCTGGCACCGCTCCCCGGTGTGGTTCCTCGCGGGCAATCCCGTCGTCGGATACTCGGTGCGAAAGCACGACGTGCAGCTCCTCTTCTGGAGCGGCCAGTCCTTCGACGAGCCAGGCCTCCACCCCGCAGGGAAATTCAAGGCCGCCGAGCTTCGCCTCACCGACGCCGCACAGCTCAAGACGCGCGACCTGAGGCGCTGGCTCCAGAAGGCCAAGACCATCCAGTGGGACTACGCGAACATCGTCAAGCGGCGCGGCGTGCTCGAGAAGCTCGGCGACTGGTAGCGGGCGAGGCGCTCGTCGCTCACGACGACCTACTGCCGCCCGTGGTCGAGCGCCTTCCGGCCGAACGTCCGTTCGTCTCGCTCGGCGAGTCGTTCTCGGGGGCGCTCGCCTCGCCTGCGCTCCTCGTCATTGCCCCGCGAAGTACCGCGTCGCCCTGCGCACGCCCTTGCGCGTGATGGCCTTCGAGGCGAGCAGCTTCGTGATCGGCAGCGCGAGCTGCTTCGTCGTCAGCCTGAGCGCGGGGCCGATGTGCTCGGCGCCCTGGCCGGGGTTCGCGACGATGTAGTCGCGGACGCGCTCGACCGTGTTGGCGACGTCCTCCGCCGCGCGCCTGCCGTTGCTCCGCGTGCTCGGCGCCTTCGTGGCGGGCGGTGACTTCCGTGGGCGGCCTGGTCCGCGCTTGGTCGGCGCAGCGCCGCCGAGGACGTCGTTCACGGAGGCGGTGATGGCCTCGTGGATCAGCGCCTGGATCTCGTTGGCGAACTCTCGGATGCGGATTTCGAGGCGGAGCATATTGGGCATGGTGGGCTTGTCGCCCGAGAATACATGTTGTGTCAATCACGCCCTTCGCCGGTCTCAGAGGTCTGCGGTCGCAAACGCGAGTCCGACGCGCGCAGCGAGCGACTCGCCATCGGCGTCGCGTGACGGGAAGGGCCTCGAGCGCTCATTGGAAGCGAGACGTGCTGGCGTGCCGCGTCAAAGCTCAGCTTGCGCTTCGCAACCTCCGGGGTGCTCCGGCCCAAGCTGAAGAGCTGTCGATTAATGCCCGGTGACGGAAAGAGCCGAGGCGTCTCGCGGGTTCTTCACGCATGAGCGACGATTCGAAAGGCAAGCCGCACACCCGCGGTCATGGTGGTGGGGCGGGCCT
>CAIUAC010000581.1 GCA_903896985.1 uncultured Sandaracinus sp. | reverse complement strand
TGGGAGGACCTCGTGACGATGAAGACCGAGGCCGCCGTGCGCGCCGCGGGCAAGCTGCGCAGCGAAGGCAAAGAGTACGTCGTGCGCGACGGCGACGTGATGCACTTCTTGTTCAACGTCTGAGTCCGGCGCCCCGCGACCCCGCGGGGAGCGAGGTCGCCCGCCGGACTCAGCGCTGGAGCGCCTCACGCACCTTGGCGCCCAAGTCCTGCACGGTGAACGGCTTCTGCAAGAAGCTCACGTCGTCACTGAGGATGCCGTCGTGCGCCTGTGCGTGCGTGGTGTATCCCGACATGAAGAGTCGATGGAGGTGCGGAAACGACGCGAGCAGCTCCCGTGCGAGCTCGTAGCCGCTCATATCCGGCATGACGATATCCGTCATGAGCAGGTGGATCTCGGACGGGTGCGCGCGGCAGAGGCGAAGGGCGGCCTTCGGGGTGTCTGCGGCGAGCACCGAGTAGCCCATTCGCTCAAGCAGCTTGGTGGTGACTCGCAGGAGCGTGGGCTCGTCCTCGACGAGCAGGATCGTCTCATGCCCGCGCGGCGCGAGGCTCGGCGCGTGGACGCCCGCCGCCGCGCCCGTCGCCGCGACGCACTTGGGGAAGAACAAAGAGAAGGTCGTGCCCGCGCCCGGCGCGCTGCGCACGTCGACGACCCCGCCGTTCTGCTTGACGATCCCGTACACCGTCGAGAGGCCGAGGCCGGTGCCCTCGCCCGTGGGCTTCGTAGTGAAGAACGGCTCGAAGATCTGCGCGAGCGTGCCCGCGTCCATGCCGCAGCCGTCGTCGCGGACGGACACCCGTACGAAGTCTCCTGGGACCACCCCGAGGTGCGTCGCGCAATACGCCTGGTCGAGCACGACGTTCGCCGTCTCGAGGGTCACACGCCCCGCTCCGACGATGGCGTCGCGCGCGTTGACGCACAGGTTCATGAGCACCTGGTCTAGCTGCGTCGGGTCCATGTAGACGGGCCAGAGCGCGTCTCCGGGGAGCCACTCGATCCGCACATCCGCGCCGATGAGGCGGCTCAACATCTTGAGGAGGCCCGCGATCGTGGTGTTGAGATTGAGCGCCTTCGGGAGAATCGCCTGCTTGCGCGCGAAGGCGAGCAGCTGCCGAGTGAGGTCGGCCGAGCGCGCCGCGGCGCCGCGAATCTGCCGCAGGTCCTCACGAATTGGGGCGTCCTCTGGCGTGTCCTCGAGCGCCATATCGGCGTGCCCCAGGATGACGCCGAGCATGTTGTTGAAGTCGTGCGCCACGCCGCCGGCGAGGCGCCCCACGGACTCCATCTTCTGCGCGTGAAGCAGCTGCGCCTCGAGCGCGTCGTTCGCCTGCTCCGCGCGCTTTCGCTCGGTGATGTCGGTCTCGATACCGGACCACGTGATCGCTCCGTCTGCCGAGCGCCGCGGTGTCGCGCTGAACTGCCGCCAGCGCAGCTCGCCCGAGGGATGCCGACTGCGCACCTCACAGACGAAGGGGCACAGCGTGGCGAAAGACGACGCTTCACGCTCCCGCAGCAGCGCGGCGTCCTCGGGCAAGAGCTGAGCGTAGAGCAGCCCCCCATCGCGCAGGGCGTCCTGCGCCGAGCACCCGTGCAAGTGCTCGACCGTGGGGCTCACGTAGGAGAAGCCCGCAGGCCGCCCGTCGGCTGGACCGACGAGCTCGTAGAGCATCACGTCGGGCAGGTTCGCGGAGAGCGTGTGGAGGCGCGCCTCGGAGTCGAGCAGCGCGCGCTCGGTCTGCCGAGTGTGGGTGAAGTCTTTGGAAGAGCCGAGCACCGCCGTGACGGCGCCCGCGGCATCGAACAGGGGTGTGATCGCGGTGACGAAGTGCCGCCCGCCCTCGGGCTGCGGCACGATGACGCTGATGACGTTCGGCTCGCCCGTGCGCGCGACCGCGCTCAGCGCTTCGAAGCGTTGGTCGGCGAGCTCCTTGGGGAACAGGTCCCAGAACCGCTTGCCGACGACCTGCGCGACGGTGCGACCGACGCCCGCGGCGAAGGCAGGATTCACGTAGAGGTATTGCCCCTCGAGATTGAGCGTGAAGAGCGGGTCCGGCGCCCGCTCGAGGATCGTGCGGTATTCGTCCCCGGCGGCGGCGCGACGCTCGCACTCGGCGAGGCGCGCGCGGCTGTCTTCGAGCTCTCGGAGAAGCGCCTCGTAGCGCTCGTCGCCGTCGGTCGTCGTCGTGACGTCGGGCACAGGCGGCTGCGACACGGCGGCGATTATTGCATGGCTCACCGGCTTGGTTCGTGAGAATCCGCGTACAATTGCGGTTCTCGACGGAGCGCAGCGCCGAGCGCGGCGGCCAGCGCGGCGCGCGCCATCGCGCGGGCGTCGAGCAGCGGACGCTCCCCGCGTCGAAGCCACCACGCTGCCCGAACACGCCGGCCCCGCCTAAGCGCGTCGACCGCGCCCACCGCGACTGGACCGAAGCGCAGATCGCCTTCGTCGCGAACGTCGTGCGCCTCTACAGCGGCGAGGAAGTGGACCTGACCTACGGCGGCGACGAGGCGAGCGCGAAGCTGCGCGAGGTCTTCGGCAAGAAGCCGAAGTACGCCGACGTGCCCGGCCTCTGCAGGGTCGCGCCCCGCGCCGAGATCGAGGCCCGAGGCTGGAGTTTGAACCCCGGTCGCTACGTCCGAGTCGCTCCCGGCGAAGAGGTCAGCGCCGAAGATAGCGGTTCCGTTCGCGTACCTCTATGCCGCGACCACGACTGGCGACTTCGTGGGCTAGCGTCGCGACGCTGTTCGTGGACTACGACGCTGAGCTCATCCGGCGTTGGACTGGTCCAGGACCGTCTGACCCTCTACGTTCTTGAGCGTCGTGTCCGCGCCCTTCTTCAGCGCCGCTGCGTGGCCGACAGCGAGAGCTGCAACGCCGTGCCGCCGTATTGGTCGGTGACGAGCCGCCCCCCTTGTCGAGCAATCCCGCGACGAGCGCCGCGTCGGTCGTCGAGCGCAGGGCGATGCTCACCGCGTTCCAGCCGTGGCGGTCGAGCGCGT
>CAIUAC010000580.1 GCA_903896985.1 uncultured Sandaracinus sp. | reverse complement strand
GCGTGCTGCGCGGCCGCGAGGCTGACCGGCGCGAGGCAGAGCCCGAACAGCAGAGCGGCGAAGCAGACTCGAGTACCGAGCGAGAAACACATCGCGACCAAGCTATCACAACTCCGCGCGGGGGCTTCAGTCGTCGAAGGAGCCCGCCATCGGCACCCCGAAGCCCGGCGTCGTCTTGGTCCCGGCGCCCGGCGCGCGGGGAGGCCGCCCGGTGGCTCGCTTGGTCGGCGCCGTCGGCTCCGTCACGAGCTCTGGCGCGCTCGGCTGCGCGGGCGCGCCAGCATCGCCGGTCAGCGCGAGCGCAGGAGTCGGCGACAGCAGCTGCGGCGGCGCGATGGGCGTCCCGACGACGGGAGTCGGTGGGCTCGCGCC
This sequence comes from uncultured Sandaracinus sp., assembly GCA_903896985.1. GTDB lineage: Bacteria > Myxococcota_A > Polyangia > Polyangiales > JADJQN01 > CAIUAC01. The sequence continues at coordinate 1,748 of CAIUAC010000580.1, read as the reverse complement.
CGTCGGCGTCGTGGGGCTGGTCGGGGCGAGGTCCGTCGGGGTCGAGGTCATCTCCCCCTGGCGCGTGCGTACGACCTTGAGCGCGACGTAGCCGCCGACTCCGCCGAGCGCGAGCAGCAGCACGCCGACGCCGAGCCCGGCCCCGAGCCGCGACGGCGGCGCCGGGACCGCCGGGGTCATCGCGGGCGTCATCGCGGGCGTCATCGAGGGCGCCGCCAAGGGCGGAGCGTCGTCCTGCGCGACGGCCTCGTTCGCGGGGATGAGCCGGATGCGCCCGTCGCTCATGGTGTAGTTCTCGATCGACTCGGGCACCGCCGGGCGCGACGACGCGAGCTCCGCGCCGCTCGCGCCCTGCAGCGCGGCCGCGACGACCTTGCGCTCGGCCTCGAGCTCCGCGCCCATCATCGCGCCGATCAGGTCGCCGAGGTTCGACGCGTCGAGCGCGAGCGCGGCGGGCAGGGCGGCCGCGAGCTCGCGGCGCAGCTCGTGGGCCGTCGCCGTGCGGTCGTTGGGCGACGGCGCGAGCGCGTGCAGCACCGCGGCGTCGAGCGTCGGCGTGCAAAGCTCGAGGAAGTTGCTCGGCGGCTGCGGGCTCGGATGGCGGACCAGCTCGAGCAGCGCGAAGTCGTTCTCCGCGTTGAACATCCGCCGCATCGTGAGCATTTCCCAAAGCACGATCGCGAGCGCGTACACGTCCGTGCGCCGATCGACCGGGCGGCCGTACGCCTGCTCGGGCGACATGTAGCGGATCTTGCCTTTGAGCGAGGTCGTCGTCGCCTCTTGCACGCGCCCGCGCGCCTTCGCGATGCCGAAGTCGATCAGCTTCACGTGCCCATTCGCAGAGAGCAGCACGTTCTGCGGGCTGATGTCGCGGTGCACGATGCCGAGCGGCTGCCCGTCGTCCCCGAGCGTCTCGTGCGCGCCGTGCAGCCCCTCGGCGACGCGGACCGCGATGTGCACGGCGAGCTCCGGCGAGAGGCGACGCCCGCGCTTGCCGAGCGTCGCGAGCAGCTGCGAGAGCGTGACGCCGTGCACGTACTCCATCGCGAGGAAGTACGCGCCGTCCTGCTCGCCGAGCTCCGACACATGCACGACGTTCGGGTGATCGATGCGCGACGAGATCACCGCCTCGTCCACGAACATCCGCCCGAACTGCGGGTCGCGCGCGAGGTGCGGGTGCACGACCTTGATCGCGACGAGCTTCGCGAAGCCGGCGACGCCGACGCGCCGCCCGAGGTACAGCGACGCCATGCCGCCAACCCGGAGCGGCGCGACGATCTCATAGTCACGGAGCTTGCTGCCTACGCCGATCCCAGGAGTCATCGCGAGCGGCAGAGCCTAGCCCGCTTCGCCGCCGTTTGCAGCTTTTCGCCGTTGCCGGGTCCCGCTGGAGTGCCCGCAGAAACTGCACACTTCCCCTCGAACGGCGCGATGCTGAGGGCGATGGCCAGTCGAAAGCTCTTCGCGCTCCTCGCGCTCTCGTCCGTGCTCGCGCTCGCCTGTCACACGCCCGTTCGCGCGGACGAGCCCACGCAGGGAAACGCCCCCGTGCGGCGCTCGCTCGAGAGCCCGCCCGACGCGCGCGGAGGGGCGTCCTTCGACGATCCCGTGTCGGCGCAAGGGCGGCAGGCGCGCGGGCTGTATTTCACCGGGCCGTACATCCGACGCTACGGCGTCGAGGGCGTGCTCAGCTCCCTGCGGCAGGGGAACCTCAACGCGGCGGTGATCGACCTCAAGGACGATCAGGG
>CAIUAC010000579.1 GCA_903896985.1 uncultured Sandaracinus sp. | reverse complement strand
CTGAGCTTCTGCGCGTCGACGGTCGGGTTCAGCGCGGTGGCGGACCTCAACGTCGGTCGGGTTCAGGGCGGCGGACCTCAACGTCGGTCGGGTTCAGGGCGGCTGACCTCAACGTCGGTCGGGTTCAGGGCGGCTGACCTCAACGTCGGTCGGGGTCAGCTCGTCGTCTCGACCCGCGGCGGGGCCGGCCGCGCGACCCATCGCGGAGACCGAAAATTCTCTCGGCCAGGCTCGCAGCCGCCTCCGCCGCCGTGCAAATCCGCAGAGCGGCTCAGTGAGCCGACGCACTCGCGCGCACGATCGACGCGTCGGCTCGCGGCACGCGGCAGGCGACTTTTGAAAACGCCGGGTGGGGTCCCGGGACCCGGCGAGCGGTTTTTGAAAACGGCCGGTGGGGTCCCGGGACCCGGCGAGCGGTTTTTGAAAACGGTCGATGGGGTCCCGGGACCCTCAGGGCCAAGTCAGCGTTCGGGAACCTCCGCCCGCTGCGGCACCGGGCTCGCCGGGGCACCCTCGGAGCGCGACCGAACTCCCCGTCTGCACACGGCGCGCAGGGGACGCGCGCGGCGTGCTATCGCTCGCGCTCTCGCGGCGTTCGTCCGGGCCCGCAGGAGGCCCACGTCAGCGTCCGCGAGGTCCTGTGACGCGACGCCACGCCACGCAGCCTCGTCGGTACCCCTCACTCCCCGAAGGATGACATTCGATGTTCGTTTCCCACGCATCTCCGACGCGCGCCTGTTCGCTGCTTTCGCTCACCCTGATGCTCGTCGCGTGCGGCGACCCTGCGACCTCGAGCCCGGGCGACGCGGGGCGTGACGCCTTCGCGACGGACGCCGACGTGCCGCGCGACGGCTCGGAGCCGGTCGACGCCTCGACGCCGGACGCTGGGACGCCCGACGCCGCGACCCCGAGCGCCGTCTGCGCGTTGCCGCTCACCGCGGCCGACGTCTCGGTCCCGACGACCGTCGTCGGGATGGGCGCTCCCGCGAGCTGCACCGTCGCCGCGCTCACCGCTGCGGTCGCGGCGGGCGGCGTCATCACCTTCGATTGCGGCGCCCCGACGACCTTCACGCTCACCGCGGAGCTGACGCTCCCGACCGATCGCGACACCGTGATCGACGGCGGCGGCACCGTGACCCTCGACGGCGGCGGGACGACGCGCATCCTGCACTTCCAGTCGGGCAACTACCGCGGGCACTACGGCGGGCCACAGCACAGCCTGACGGTGCAGCACCTGAGCTTCGCGCACGGGCGCGCGAGCGGCACGGAGATCGTGGTCCCCGCAGACGCGCCCGCGGCGTGCTCGCGCGGCACCGGCATCGACGGCGGCGGCGGGGCGATCCTCGTCGGCAGCGGCGTGCTGCACGTGCTCGACTGCACGTTCACGGACAACCAGGCGGCGCAGGTCGGGCCCGACGTCGCCGGCGGCGCCGTCTACGCGACGGGCTCCACCGACGTGACCATCGTCGGCAGCACCTTCACCGGCAACAGCGCGGCGAACGGCGGCGCCATCGCGTGCCTCAACAGCGACCTCAAGCTCGTCAACGACACGGTGGACGGCAACTCCGCGACGGGCACCGGCGCGAACTCCATCGACACGATGAGGTGCCCCGCGGCGATCAACGGCGGCGAGATCGGCAACGGCGGCAACGGCGGCGGCGTCTACCTCGACGGCGGCGACGACGGCACGCTCACGATCTGTGGCTGCGTGCTCGCGCGGAACACCGCGGGCGCGCTCGGCGGCGGACTCTTCCGCACGCCCGATGTCTCGACGCAGACCACCAACGTCGACCAGAGCACCTTCGAGGCGAACGCCGCGCCGAACGCCGGAGGCGGCGCGATGTACCTCCACAACAGCGCGCTGAACGTCACGAGTTGCACGTTCTCGGGCAACTCGGCGCCGAGCGGCGGCGCGTTTCAGGCGGACGGCACGCTCTTCGACTTCACCAACGTCACGCTCGTGGCGAACATCGCGACGACGGGCGTCGGCGGCGCCTTCGCGGTGTTCAACTACGGTGCGGCCGGGCGGCTCCCCGCTGGCACGCTGACGAACTGCACCGTGGTCGCCAACGAGGCCCACGGCGTGGACTACGCGGCCTTCGCGGCGGCGAGCTTCGGGTCGCCCTTCGCGTGGAACAACTGCATCGTCGCGAACAACTTCGACGACGACCGCAACGCGAACGCCTCCTGTGGGAGCCCGGGCACCAGCAGCAACTCGCTGCAGTGGCCGGTCTCCTATCCGACCAGCGGCATGGACCCTCCCTGCGCCCCGGAGATCACGTTCGCGGACCCGATGATGGGCACCCTCGGCGACCACGGTGGGGCGACGCTCACCGTGCCGACGATGGCGCCGGACTCGGTCGTGCGCATCGGCACCGACTGCCCAGCGACCGACCAGGCGGGGCACCCGCGCCCGACGCCGTGCACCGTCGGCGCGCTCGAGCGCGGGTTCTGAGCGCGACGAGGCTCCGCGCGCCCAGCACCTCGGCGTGCGCCCCCGTGAGCGCACGCCGTCGCCTCAGGTCTCTCGTGACCCCGAGCGGGCCCTGCCGCCTCGGGAGTTGATCCGTCGGCGGTTCGCGCCATCCTCCGCGCGACCACATCCGAGGAAGCCTTCATGCCGTTCGAGCTCATCTGGGAACCCAAGGGCCTTCACAAGCGATTCTACGGATCCGTCAGCACCCCTGAATTCCTCGAGTCCATTCACTCGCTCCAGGGCGACAGCCGCTTCGACTCCGTACGTTATTCCTTGAACGACTTCTCCGATGTTCGCGATTTCGACATCAGCCTGCAGGACGTGAAGCAGTTCGCCGCGTACGGGGCAGGCGCCTATTTCACGAACTCGAACATCAAGATCGCCGTCGTCACCGACAATCCCCGCATCATCGAGCTGGTGAAGCACTACGGCTCTCTGCCCTTCTCCAAGTATCCTCTGCAGATCTTCCCCGACATCGAAGGGGCGAGAGCCTGGCTTCAGGGAGGCTAGG
>CAIUAC010000578.1 GCA_903896985.1 uncultured Sandaracinus sp. | reverse complement strand
GGCAGTACCCCGAGCGCGTGCGCCTTCGCCGAGCGCGGGCGCTCATTGCTGATAGAGGAAACCAGGGCCAGGGCGCGACGCGCCGCATTCGCTGGCTGGGCCGCTGACGTCAGCAGTGTGTCGATCAGCGCCGCGAGCGCCTCGTTGCGCATCCCGCCTGACGTGGACACCCGTATCGCCGCCATGTGGACACCCGCGGAGCGTGGATTGCTCGGGGTGAGTTGAGGCGTCGCAGGTTGTGGTTTCAGCCCTTGTTCTTTCTGCGCGAAGGTCCCTTCAGGTCGAAGGTGTAGGCGTTGTGGACGAGTCGGTCGAGGATCGCGTCGGCGAGGGTCTCGTCGCCGATCCACTCGTGCCAGTTCTCTCTCGGGAGTTGACTCGTCACGACCGTGGCCCGCGCGCCGTAGCGGTCCTCGAAGACCTCGAGCAGATCGTGGCGCTGGGCGTCGGTCGGATGGCCGAGGCCGAGGTCGTCGATGACCAGGAGCTGAGCGCGCGCGAGCTTGCGCAGCGTCTTGGCGTAGGTGCCGTCGGCCTTCGCGAGCGCGAGCTCGTCGAGCAGGCGCGGCAGGCGGCGGTAGATCACGCGCAGCCCGCGCCGACACGCCGCCTGCCCGAAGGCGCACGCGAGGTAGCTCTTGCCGGTCCCCGTCGCGCCCGTGATGAGCACGCTGTGGCTCTGATCTACCCACGCGCAGCTCGCGAGTTGTCGCAGCAGCGCCTTGTCGAGCCCGCGGGGCGCAGACGCCTCGACGTCCTCGAGACACGCGGTCGAGATGCGCAGGTCGGCGTCCTTGAGCAGCGTCTTGATGCGCCGGTTGTCGCGCGCGAGATGCTCGGCCTCGACGAGCAGCGCGAAGCGCTCGTCGAAGCTCAAAGCACCGATCTTCGCCGTCTTCTGCTGCTCGAGAAAGGCCACCGCCATCGAGCCGAGCTTGAGCGCGTAGAGCTTTTCAATCGTGGGTTCTATCAGCATCATTCATCTCCTTTGTTGGTCAGTGAGGTCAGTGGAAATAGCCAGGTCCGCGCACGTTGCCGTGACGGATCGGGGGCTTGGGTGCGGGTGTCTCGACACGCGTGCCGAGCGAGAGGATTCGCTGCACCGGCAGGTACGAGCGGCCTCCGAAGCGCAGCGCCTGCGCGCACGCGGCCTCGACGAGCGCGGCCTCGTAGGGCTCCGCGACACGCCTGAGCCCGAGCGCCGAGCGCAGGCCCGTCGGCGTCATGTCGATGAGCGCGCGGACGTAGGTCGTCGTCTCCGGCCCGACGGTCTCTGCCCAGGCGACCACCTTCGTCGGGTCCGCGCTCGCCCACTTCTGGTGGTTCGGCGGCCTGTGCGCGTCGAGCGTCGTCGCCTTGTATTTCTCGTAGCTGCGCGCGTGCACGGCCACGCGGCGGCCTTTGTGCAGCAACTCGAGCGTGCTCGCGCTCAAACACACTTCGAGCACTTCGCCGACGAGCTGATACGGCACCGAGTAGTAGTGAAAATCGACCTGGACGTGGTAGTCGCTGTGCACCTTCGCGCGGCCCCACTCCGCGCAGACGTACCGCTGCTCTGGCAGCGGCCTGAGCGCAGGCTGATCGAGCGCCTCGAAGAGCTC
>CAIUAC010000577.1 GCA_903896985.1 uncultured Sandaracinus sp. | reverse complement strand
GGTGTGTCGCGCCGCCGCGGGTGTGTGCGACTCGGCCGAGACGTGCACCGGGACGACGGCCGCGTGTCCAGGCGACACCTTCCTGCCGAACTCGACGGTGTGCCGCGCCTCGGGCGGCGCCTGCGACACGGTGGATCGCTGCACCGGCTCCGCGGCGGCGTGCCCCGCCGACGCGGTCGTCACCGCGGGCACCGAATGTCGCGCGGCAGCGGTAGGCGGCTGCGACGTCCACGAGGTCTGCGATGGCTCGTCGACGGCGTGCCCTGCGGACGCGCTCGCCACCGCCGGCACCGTCTGTCGCATCGCCGCTGCGGGCGGCTGCGACGTCGCCGAGACGTGCACCGGAGCGAGCACGACGTGCCCGACCAACTCGTTCCTCGGCGCAGGAACCGAGTGCCGCGCGCGAGCGGGCAACTGCGACGTCCCAGAGACTTGCTCCGGCAGCACGGCGGTGTGCCCGACGGACGCGTTCCTCGGCGGCACGACGATCTGCAACCCCTCCGCTGGCCCATGCGACATCGCGGAGACGTGCACGGGCAGCACTGCGACCTGCCCTGCCGTCGACCACTTCGTCGCGAGTGGCGTGGTCTGCAACTCGTCGGTGGGCCTCTGTGATCCGGCCGAGACCTGCACCGGCTCGTCTGGGCTGTGCCCCACCGACGTCTACTCGCCGGTCGGCACCTCCTGCCGCGCCATCGCCGGCGTGTGCGACAGCCCGGAGCTCTGCGCGGGCGGCGCTCAGTGCCCGGACGACTCGTTCCAGGGCCCTCCGGTGATGTGTCGGCCGAGCGCTGGCGTGTGCGACTTCGCCGAAGTGTGCAGCGGCAGCTCCGCCGCGTGCCCGACTGACACCTTCGCCGGTAGCGGCACCTCGTGCCGCGCTGCGGCGGCCATCTGCGACGTCGCGGAGCTGTGCACCGGGGCGAGCGCGGCGTGTCCGACCGACGCGTTCGTGCCCAACGGCGTCATCCCGCCGCTGACTGCCGTCGCCGTCTCCGCCAACGAAACCTACGGCACGGCGTACGTGGCGGGCGACGTCACCTCGGTCATCAAGTCGTTCTCGGGCACCACCTGCGGCATGGCGAACGACTACGTCGGTAGCTGCTACGCAATGGGCACTGCCCCGGATGCGGTCTTCTCGTTCATCCTCACGTCCACGACCTCCGTCGTGATCGACACCGTCGGCAGCGCATTCGACACCACGCTCCTGCTGAAGGACTCGAGCTTCACCGAGCTCGGCTGCAACGACGACGCCATCGCTCCGCAGTCGAGGATCAGCGCGACGCTGAACGCGGGTACCTACTACGTCGTCGTCGACGGCTGGGGCACCACGTGTGGCGCCTACCGCGTCAACATCGGCGTCCCGCCCGCGACGACCTGCCGCGCGTCGGCTGGCGTGTGCGACCGTGCCGAGGTGTGCAGCGGAGGCGCCGCTGATTGCCCGGCCGACAGCGTCCAGCCCTCCCTCATCACCTGCCGCGCCTCGACCGGAACCTGCGACGCCCCCGATCACTGCGACGGCACCGCGACGACCTGCCCTGCCGACCTGTACACCGCCGCCGGAACCGCGTGCGCGGGCGGCACCTGCGACGGCGCGTCCACCTGCACGACCGCTGTCGAGATCGCGGTGGGCTCGTTCCACGCGTGCGCGCGGCGCGCCGCCGGCTCCGCCCCCGTCGTCTGCTGGGGCACGAACGGGAGCGGTCAGATCGGCGACGGAACGTCCGGCATCGACCGCCTCTCCCCGGTGGTCGTCCCCGGTCTCACGGACGCCGTCGAGCTCTCTGCCGGTGGCCAGCACACCTGCGCGCGCCGGGCGGGTGGAACGGTCGTCTGCTGGGGCTCGAACGCTAGCGGTCAGATCGGGGACAGTACCGTCGGCACCAACCGCCTCGCGCCGACGACGGTGTCGGGGCTGACCGACGCCGTCGAGATCGCCGCGGGCAACAACCACACCTGCGCCCGACGCACCGGCGGAACGGTCGTCTGCTGGGGCGCGAACGCGAACGGTCAGCTCGGCGACAACACGATCGTGCAGAAGCTCATCCCGACCGCGGTCTCCGGCCTCACGGACGCCGTCGAGATCTCAGCCGGCGACACGCACACCTGCGCGCGCCGTACCGGCGGAACGGTCGTCTGCTGGGGCTTGAACGGCAACGGTCAGCTCGGCGACAACACCCTCGTCCAGAAGCTCGTGCCGACCACGGTCGTCGGGCTCGCCGCCGCCGCAGAGATCACGGTCGGCTATCGACACACCTGCGCGCGCAACACGGCGAACGCGCTCTACTGCTGGGGCCTCAACACGAGCGGTCAGCTCGGCGACGGCACGGTCACGCAGCGCCAGGTCCCGACGGTGATCACCGCCATCGCTGGCTTCACCCCCGCCGAGCTCTCGACCGGCTACGCCAGCACTTGCGCGCGCAGCACCGCCGGCGCCGTGCGGTGTTGGGGCGACAACAACTACGGACAGCTCGGTGACGGGACGCTGGTCCAGCACTCGCTGCCGACGCTGATCTCGGGCCCGGCCAACGCGGCAGAGCTCTCGCTCGGCACCTTCTTCTCCTGCCTGCGCCGCAGCACCGGCACCGTCGCCTGCAACGGCTACAACTACCCGGGCTCGGTCGGCGACGGCACGACCATCGACAAGCTGGTCCCGACCACCGTCATCAACCTCTGAGCCGCGCGCGCCTCACCGTCGGGGGAACGCCCCGCACGGTGAGGTAGCCTACCTCCAGAAAGCTGACGCACCGCGTCGAACGCGGTGCATCCCTTGCTATAGTCGACGCGCCCGATGACGCGCCCTCCGCCTCGCTCCTCCGCCTCCGCTGCGCCGCTCGAGCGCGCCCCGCTCTCCTCGGCTGCGCACGAGCACGACGCGTGCGGCGTCGGCTTCATCGCGCACCTGCGCGGCGTGCGCTCGCACGAGGTCGTCGCCCGCGGCGTCACCGCACTCGAGAAGCTCGCGCACCGCGCGGCGACGGGCGCCGAGGCCGACACAGGCGACGGCGCCGGCGTGATGATCCAGATCCCCGACGCGCTCGTCCGCGCAGAGCTGCAGCTGCGCGGCGTGTTCCTGCCGCCTCCCGGGCGCTACGCGATGGGCCTCTTCTTCGGCTCGCCGGACACGCAAGCGTGCGCGCTCGCGAAGATGCTGTTCGCGATGATCGTGCGCCAAGAGGGGCTGCAGCTCCTCGGCTGGCGCGAGGTCCCGACGGACAATCGGCACATCGGCGCGACGGCGCGCGCGGTCGAGCCGCAGATGCTGCACGTGTTCGTCGGCGGGCCGGACAGCCTCGATCAGGACGCCCTCGAGCGGAAGCTCTACGTCGTCCGAAAGCGCTATCAGACCACCATCTGGCAGAGCGGGATCGACGACCGGCAGTACTTCCACGTGCCGTCGCTCTCGAGCCGCACGACGGTCTACAAAGGCATGCTGATGCCGGGGCAGGTGCGCGGCTATTTCCCGGACCTGCGCGACCCGCGCACCGAGAGCGCGCTCTGTATGTTCCACAGCCGCTTTTCCACGAACACGTTTCCCAGCTGGGAGCTCGCGCACCCGTATTCGATGCTCGCGCACAACGGCGAGATCAACACGCTGCGCGGCAACATCAACTGGATGCGCGCGAGAGAGGCGATGCTCGCCTCGCCGCTCTTCGGCGACGACGTCGAGAAGCTCTTGCCCGTCGCGCGCGAAGGGCTCTCCGACAGCGCGGTGCTCGACAGCGTGCTCGAATTGCTCGTGCGCGGCGGCCGCTCTCTGCCGCACGCGATGATGATGATGTTGCCCGAGGCCTGGGAAGGCCACCCGCAGATGAGCAAGGAAAAGAAGGCGTTTTACGCCTACCACAGCTGCATGATGGAGCCGTGGGACGGCCCCGCCGCGGTGATGTTCACGGACGGCAAGGACATCGGCGCGGTGCTCGATCGCAACGGGCTGCGCCCCTCGCGCTACTGGATCACGAAGGACGACCTCGTCGTCGTCGCGAGCGAGGTCGGCGTGCTCGAGGTGCCGCCCGAGCACATCGTGAAGAAGGGCCGCCTCGAGCCCGGCAAGATGTTCCTCGTCTCGCTCGAAGAGGGGCGCATCGTCGAGGACGACGAGCTGAAGCGGCGCCTCTGCGCAGAGCGCCCCTATGCGGAGTGGCTGGAAGAGCGCCTCGTCGAGCTCCACGAGCTCCCCGCTGGCGCGCAGATTCCCGCGCTGACGGGCGAAGCGCTCCGACACACCCAAGCCGCGTTCGGCTACTCCGCCGAGGACCTCAAGTACGTCCTCGTGCCGATGGCGGAGACCGCCCAAGAGGCGCTCGGCTCGATGGGCAACGACGCCGCCCTGCCCGCGCTCTCCGACCGGCCGCAGTCGCTCTACAGCTACTTTCAGCAGCTGTTCGCGCAGGTCACGAATCCCCCGCTCGATGCCATTCGCGAAGAGCTCGTCACGAGCGTGAAGACGGCCATCGGCCCCGAGGGAAATCTGCTCGCCGCCGAGCCGGAGAACTGCCACCTCGTCACGCTCGACTCGCCTTTTCTGACCGGCGAGGAGATGGCCAAGCTGAAGGGCCTCGGCGTCGAGGATCTGCCGGTCCGCACGCTCGATATGCTCTTCCCCGCGAGCGACGGAACAGCCGGCCTCGAGCCCGCGCTGCAGGCGCTCTTCGCGAAGGCAGATCACGCCATCGAGGAGGGCGCGCGCGTGCTCGTGCTCTCGGACCGCGGGCTCTCTGCGCAGCTCGCGCCGATCCCCGCGCTGCTCGCCGTCGCGGGGCTACACAACCACCTCGTCCGCGAGAAGCGCCGCACCCGCGTGACGCTCCTCGTCGAGACGGGCGACGCGCGCGAGGTGCACCACTTCGCCGCGCTGATCGGCTATGGCGCGAGCGCCGTCAGCCCCTGGCTCGCGCTCGACTCCATCGCTGGGCTCTGCGCGACGGGCGAACTCCCGGCGACGCTCGAGCTCCAGAAGGCGCAGAAGCAGTATCTGAGCGCGGTGAAGAAGGGAGTCGTGAAGGTGATGTCCAAGATGGGCATCAGCACGATCAACTCCTATCGTGGCGCGCAGCAATTCGAGTGTGTTGGGCTCTCGAAGGAGCTCGTCGACCGCTATTTCACGCACACCGCGTCGCGGCTCGGGGGCATCGGCGTCCGCGAGGTCGCTGGCGAGCTGCTCGTGCACCACGCGCACGCGCACGCCGCGCGGCTGCCGGGCAAACACCTCGAGCTGCGCTGGGGCGGTCAGTACCAGTGGCGCCGCGACGGCGAGCTGCACCTCTTCGATCCGGAGACCGTCGCCAAGCTCCAGCACGCGACGCGCACCGGGCAGCGCAAGGTCTTCACCGAGTACACCGCGCGCGTCAACGAGCACGCGCGGCACGCGACGCTGCGCGGGCTCTTCGACTTCCAGTGGGCGGCGACGCCGGTCCCGCTCGAAGAGGTCGAGCCGATCGAGTCCATCGTGCGGCGCTTCGCGACCGGCGCGATGAGCTACGGCTCCATCAGCCAAGAGGCGCACGAGACGCTCGCGCTGGCGATGAACCGCCTCGGCGGCAAGTCGAACAGCGGCGAAGGCGGCGAGGACCCGGCGCGCTACACGCCGCTGCCGGACGGCACTCGCCGGTCGAGCGCCGTGCACCAGGTCGCCTCGGGGCGCTTCGGAGTGACGAGCGAATACCTCGTCAATTGCACTGAATTGCAGATCAAGATGGCCCAGGGCGCGAAGCCCGGCGAGGGCGGCCAGCTCCCCGGAAACAAGGTCTATCCGTGGATCGCGCAGGTGCGCTTCGCGACCGCGGGAGTCGGCCTGATCTCGCCCCCGCCGCACCACGACATCTACTCGATCGAGGACCTCGCGCAGCTGATCCACGACCTGAAGTGCGCCAATCCGCGCGCGCGGATCAGCGTCAAGCTCGTCGCCGAGGTCGGCGTCGGCACGGTCGCCGCGGGCGTCGCGAAGGCGAAGAGCGACGTCGTGCTGATCAGCGGGCATGACGGCGGCACGGGCGCCTCTCCGCTCACGTCGCTCAAGCACGCCGGCGTCCCGTGGGAGCTTGGGCTCGCGGAGGCGCAGCAGACCCTCGTCGACAATCGCCTCCGAGACCGCATCGTCGTGCAGGTCGATGGGCAGCTGAAGACGGGGCGCGACATCGTCGTCGCCGCGCTCCTCGGCGCGGAGGAGTACGGCTTCGCGACTGCGCCGCTCGTCGTGATGGGCTGCGTGATGATGCGCGTGTGTCACCTCGACACCTGCCCCGTCGGCATCGCGACGCAGAACCCGAAGCTGCGCGAGCAGTTCAAGGGGCGCGCAGAGCACGTGATCAACTTCTTCCGCTTCCTCGCGGAGGAGGTGCGCGAGCACCTCGCGCGCCTCGGCTTCCGCACGATGGACGAGATCATCGGCCGCGCGGATCTGCTGCACGCGAGCCGCTCGCTCGACACCGCCAAGACGCGCGGGCTCGATCTCAGCCCGTTGTTCGCCCGCTCCGCGCGCGCGAACGAGGTCCCGGCGCGCTGCGTGACGACGCAAGACCACGCGCTCGTCGGCAAGCTCGATCACACGCTGATCGAGGCTGCGTCGGCCGCGCTCGAGCGCCGCGAGCGAGTCGCCCTCACCTACCCGATCAGCAACGGGGACCGCACCGCCGGCACGATGCTCGGCAGCGAGGTCACGCGCCGCTTCGGCGCCGCGGGGCTCCCCGACGACACCATCGATCTGACGTTTCACGGCTCCGCCGGCCAGAGCTTCGGGGCGTTTCTCCCGCGCGGCGTGACGCTGCGCCTAGAGGGCGACGGCAACGACTACGTCGGCAAGGGGCTCTCGGGTGGACGCATCGTCGTGCGCCCGCCGCGCGCCGCGACCTTCGTCGCCGAGGAGAACATCGTCCTCGGCAACGTCGCGCTCTACGGCGCGACGAGCGGCGAGGGGTTCTTTCGCGGGCTCGCGGGCGAGCGCTTCTGCGTCCGCAACAGCGGCGCGCGGGCCGTCGTCGAGGGCGTCGGCGACCACGGCTGCGAGTACATGACCGGCGGGCACGTCGTCGTGCTCGGGCGCACCGGGCGCAACTTCGCCGCCGGGATGTCGGGCGGCATCGCCTTCGTGCTCGCGGGCGCGCCGGGCACCGCCGAATACAAGGCGTTCGAGCAGAAGGTCAATCGCGATCTCGTGCGCCTCTCCGCCGTGCTCGACGAGGACGAACTGACGCTCTTGCGCGCGCTCGTGCAGAAGCACCTGAGCGCCACGGACAGCCCCGTCGCGAGCCGCCTCCTCCACGACTGGAACACCGCGCTCCCGCGCTTCGTCCGCGTGATGCCGATCGACTACGAGAAGGCGCTCGAGCGCGAGAAGCGGCTACGCGCCGAACAAGCCCGTTTTCAGGCGGCGCAGTAAGGTCCGAGACGAGCCATGGGCAAGCCGACTGGATTTCTCGAACACGTCCGCGAACTGCCGCGCCGCCGCCCCGTCGAGGAGCGCAGGCACGATTACCTCGAGGTCTACGAGGAGATGCCGCGCGACAAGCTGCGCACGCAGGCGTCGCGCTGCATGGACTGCGGAATCCCCTTCTGTCACCAGGGCTGCCCGCTCGGCAATCTGATCCCCGACTGGAACGACCTCGTCTATCGCGACCGCTGGAGAGACGCCCTCGAGCGGCTGCACGCGACGAACAATTTCCCCGAATTCACTGGGCGCCTGTGCCCTGCGCCGTGCGAGAGCGCGTGTGTGCTCGGCATCAACGACACTCCGGTGACGATCAAGCAAGTCGAGCAGTCGATCATCGATCACGCGTGGCGTGAAGGCTGGATATTGCCTGAGCCTGCCGCCGAGAAGACCGGCAAGCGCGTCGCGATCATCGGCAGTGGCCCGGCGGGCCTCGCCGCCGCGCAACAGCTCGCGCGGGTCGGTCATGCGGTGACCGTCTTCGAGCGCGCCGATCGCGTCGGCGGGCTGCTGCGCTATGGGATTCCGGACTTCAAGCTCGAGCGCTCGCAGCTCGACCGGCGCCTCGCCCAGCTCGAGGCAGAGGGCGTCGTCTTCCGCACCAACGCGGAGATCGGGCGCGGCATCGGCGTCGACGTGATCCGCTCGCAGTCGGACGCTGTACTCCTCGCGACGGGCGCTTCGCGCGCGCGGGACTTGGAGGTCCCCGGCCGCGAGCTGCGCGGCGTGCACCTCGCGATGCCGTATCTCGAGCAGCAGAATCGCGTCCTCGCCGGGGAGTCGATCCCCGAAGCGCAGCGCCTCGACGCGCGCGGCAAGCGCGTGATCATCCTCGGAGGTGGCGATACGGGCGCGGACTGCCTGGGGACCGCCCTCCGACAAGGCGCGCGGGAGGTGCTGCAGCTCGAGCTGCTCGACCGGCCTCCCGAGGCGCGGGGCGACGCGGACCCGTGGCCGCAGTGGCCGAATCTCTATCGCGTATCCGCGGCGCACGAAGAGGGCGGCGAGCGCATCTACTCCGTGCTGACGACGCACTTGTCGGGCGAGAATGGCAGTCTCGCGCGGCTGCATGGAGCGCAGGTGTCGTGGGCGCGAGACGCGCGCGGGCGCATGGCCCCGCGCCCGGTGCCTGGCACGGAGTTCGTCGAGGACTGCGAGCTGCTCTTGCTCGCGATGGGCTTCGTCGGACCAGAGAAGTCTCCCCTCCTCGCGGCGCTCGGCGTGGAGCTGGATCTCCGCGGCAACGTGCGCGGCGACGAGCGCTTCGCGACCAACGTGCCCGGCGTGTTCGTGGCGGGCGACGCCAAGCGCGGCGCCTCGCTCATCGTGTGGGCCATCGCGGAGGGACGCGCGGCGGCGAGAGAGATCGACCTGCAGCTGATGGGGAGCACGGAGTTGCCGGTGGTGTAGAGGCCGCGCCCTCTGTCCCTTCGCTGACGCCCCTCGCGCTCCCGTGCTACCTCCAGCGGCCATGCTCCAGCACGTCGCGCTCTTCTTCCATCTCGTCGCGTTCGCGGCGTACGTCGGCGCGGGCTTCGCGCAGCAGCGCCTGATGGCCATGTCCGCAGCGACAGGCCTCGCGGCCGAGGTGCGCAACGCGTACGAGCAGCTCGCGGCGCGCATCCTCACGCGCATCGAGCTTCCCGCCATCTTCGGGTCGATGCTCAGCGGTGCGCTCTTTCTCGTGCACGACACCGGCTATCTGCACCAGCCGACCTGGTTCCACCCGAAGATGCTGTGTGTGGTGTTGCTCGCCGTGCTCTCGCACCTCGAGATGTTCAACGCGCTGCGCCTCGTGCGCGCGCGCGCCGCGGGCGGTGCCGAGGCAGACCTCGCCAAGCGCAAGCAGCGGCACGCGGTCTTCGGGGGAATCGGCGCGCTCCTCGTGCTCGTGCTCCTCGTGCTCGTCGCCTTCGTGCGGACGGCGTAGGCCCCGCGTCGATGGCCTTTCGGACGCGCATCAAGGTTCGCTTCAGCGACGAAGATCACGCGCGGATCGTCTATTTTCCGCGGTTCTTTCACTTCTTTCACGTCGCCTTCGAGGATTTCTTCGAGGCCAACGGCTACCCATATCGGCACGTCCTCGACGTCGACAAATGCGGCTGGCCCGCCGTCAAGGCCGAGGCCGAGTTCGAGCGGACGGTGCGCTTCGGCGACGTGCTCGAGATGGACGTGTGGGTCGAGCGACTCGGCACCTCGAGCGCCATCTTCAGTTATCGCGGGCGCCGCGCGGGCGAGGCGGACGACGTCTGTCGCGGCAAGATCACCGTCGTGTGCGTCGACCTCGACACCTTCGAGTCGCGCCCGATCCCGGACAAGTATCGAGCGCTGTTCGCGACTTTCATGACGCCGCCCGACGCGGAGCCGTAGGGGCCTCAGCGCGCGAAGTAGCTGGGCACATCGAGCGTCGAGAGTCCGACTCGATTGCCCTCGGGGTCCCGCACATAGAGCGTGTACGCGGTGCGCTCGACGACGTCGACGCCGTGCGCTCGGAGGCGCAC
Source organism: uncultured Sandaracinus sp. (assembly GCA_903896985.1). Classification (GTDB taxonomy): domain Bacteria; phylum Myxococcota_A; class Polyangia; order Polyangiales; family JADJQN01; genus CAIUAC01. The sequence continues at coordinate 2,866 of CAIUAC010000577.1, read as the reverse complement.
CTCCCACGCCTCGCGCTCGTCCGCGCCGATGGCCAGCGCGAGCAAGTGCAACCCGGTGCGCTCGGTACGAAACCCGTCCTCGAGCGGCACCGCGGAGACGCGCTCGAGCATCAGCACGGTGCCCCCACAGTCGAGCCAAACCGCTCCGTCCCGCGGTCGCCCAAGCTCCGCGAGGCCGAGCACACGCGAGTAGAAGTCGCGCGCGCGCTCGAGGTCGTGCACTTGAATCGCGAGGTGGTGGACGCGCATCGCGCCGAGCGTAGCGCGCTCGACGCGCACGCCGAGGGTTCAAGTCAGTCGCGCTCTCGCGTATCCTCGCGCCCGTTCCAGTGAGCGACACCGAAGCCCGAGAAGATCCGCTCACAGGTACGCTCGTGCTCGTCGCGCCGCATCGCCGCGGACTTGGGCCACCGGCGCCCGCCGCGCCTGGCCTTCCCGACGTCCCGCGCGAGCGCTGCCCGTTCTGCCCCGGGCGTGAGTCGGAGACCGAGGCGACCCTCGCGCAGGCTCCCGCAGAGGGTCCGTGGGCGGTGCGCGTCGTCGACAACCGCTATCCGCTGGCGACGCCCACCTCGGCGCTCACGGGCACGTCTGCGCTGCGCGGCGCGCACGAGCTCGTCGTCGAGACGCGCGCGCACGACCTCGACCTGCCCGACTTCACCGTCGCGCACACCGCGATGTGGCTCGGCGTGCTCGCGGCGCGGCTCGAGGTGCTCGCGGCGCGGCCAGGCATCGCGACCGTGATGGCCTTTCGCATCCGTGGGCGCCGCGCGGGGAGCTCGCAGCCGCACGCGCACTCGCAGCTCGTCGCGCTCGATCGCGTCCCGAGCAGCATCGCGCAACGCGACGCACGCGCCCGCGCGCACCTCGAGCAGACGGGGCGCGCGCTGCTCGACGATACGCTGCGAGACGAGCTCGCCGATGGGCGCCGGATCGTGCGAGACGCGGGCGGCATGGTGACCCACTGCCCGTATGCGTCGCAGCATCCGCACGAGCTGCGGCTCGTTCCGCGCGCGCGCGTGTCGACGCTCTCCGCGCTGACGCCGGCAGCGCTCGACGGGCTCGCCGCGGCCCTCGTCGACGCGACCCGACGGCTGCGCGCCGCGGGGGCGGGCAGCGACTACAACGTCCTCGTGCACGAGCCTCCCGTCGCGAGCCGAGGCGCGCCTTGGACCGGGATGTACGTCGAGCTCGCGCCACGCACGACGACCCAAGCCGGGCTCGAGCTCGCGTCGGGGGCGACCGTGCTGACGCTGGCGCCGGAAGACGCCGCGCGGTCGCTGCGCGCCGTCGCGCCCTGACGCGCGTTGCGCGGGCCCCGCGCTTCGGGTCACGCTGCGCCCTACGCGGAGGACTCGATGACCACGACCGACGACCAGAGGCCGCAGTTGGGCGCGCAAGCGCGTGAACGCCTAGAGACCGTGCGAGACCTGCATCCGATCGTCGGGGAGCGCATCGCGAAGCTGAGCGAGCTCGAGGAGGTCCTGCGCACTGCCACAGAGCTCTCGAAGCAGAAGGAGCTCGACGAGGTCGCGGCGCGCAAAGCGCTGAACGACGCGAGCGAAGACGCCGCCCGTCGCAGCAGGCTCATCTCGCTCAAGCTCGAGACCGCGCAGCTCGAAGGGCAGATCCCGCTCGACGCCTACCGCACCGCGCTCACGGCAGCGTTCCCGGTCGGCGCTGCGGCCGTCGGCGTACTCGCGGGCGAGCGGCACGCCACGATGCAGCGGATCGCGAAGGCGCTCGAGGAGACGCCGACCGCCGACCCGAGCGGCACCCTCCGGCAGAGCGCGCTGAACGGGGCGAAAGCCCTGGAAGACGCGAACAACGCGACGAAGACGGAGGCCGTGGACAAGGCGACCGCGCTCCAGGCGCTCTCCGAGGCGCGCGCCCGTTGGGACGAGGGCTACACCGCGACGAAGGAGATCGTCTCCGGGTTGCTCCGCGACGTCGGTCGTCGCGCGGAGCTCGGCGCGCTCTTCAGCGAGGTCGCGCCGGCGGCCGCGCCCGCGAAGCGCTGACGCCGTGATGCCGTCGCCGAGCCCATACGCCACCGACGCGAGGCTCCGCGACGGCACGCTCGTGCACCTCCGACCGCTCTACGCCGAGGACGAAGCCGAGTTTCTCCGCGGCTTCGCGGCGCTCTCGCGCGAGTCGCGCTATCGGCGCTTTCTCGACTCGATGCCGAAGCTGTCGCCGGAGCAGGTCACTTATCTGACGCACGTCGACGGCAAAGAGCACGTCGCCTGGGTCGCGGGCTTCTACGACGAGAGCGGCGTCGAGCACGGCGCCGCCGTCGCGCGCAGCATCCGAGAGCACGAGGACCCGACCATCGCCGAGTTCGCCATCGCCGTCGCCGACGCGTGGCAGGGGCGTGGCGTCGGCAAGCTGCTCACCGAGAAGCTCGCGCAGGTCGTGTGGCAGGACGGTGTGCGCAAGTGGCGCGCGACGATGCTCGCCGACAACGTGCCCGTGCAGCACTGCCTCGCGAGCGTCGCCCACGAAGAGACGCGCCACGTCGAAGACCGCGGCGCCATCGAGGTCGTGTACCGACTCCACGCGCCGCGCCCAGCGCCCTGACGCTCCTCCGCCCGCAGGCGCGGGCTCTCAGTAGCCGTCAGGCGTCGACGCTCAGGCGCCCTTCGGCAGCACGATCTTCGGCTTCTCGGCGTGCCGCCTGTAGAGCACGATCACGCGCCCGATCTGCTGCACGACTGACGCGCGCAACGCCCCCGCGAGGGCCTCCGCGCACTCTTTGCGCTCGAGCGGCGCGGTCTCGCGCACGCGCACCTTGACCAGCTCGTGAAACGCGAGGGCCTCGTCGACGGCCTCGGAGAGCGCATCGGTGATGCCCTCCTTGCCGACC
>CAIUAC010000576.1 GCA_903896985.1 uncultured Sandaracinus sp. | reverse complement strand
CCACCGCCCGCGTCGCCTGCGCCACAGTGCGGGGCGCCTCCGCTCGCTTCTTTTTCATGTGACCACCACGAGTCGCTTGCGCGAAGTGACCGGCGCCCGGGGTGCTCGCGGGATCGCGTTGGCTCGTCCGCGCGGGGCGACGTGCGCCTCTTCCTTCGCCGGCTGTTTCGCGTCTTCCATCGTCGCCTCCTGCGTCGGCTCGGCGGCTCCCGGGCTCGGCGCAGCGCCCGCCATCCGCCCGTAGAACCACGCGATGAACGGCTCGTTGCGCTCCTCCCAGAGCGTCTCGGCGATGCGGTCGGCGATGCGCGCGGTCGTGCGCTCGTGCCAGCACTGCGTCCCGCCCGCGAGGTCCGTGCGCCCCGTCTCGGCGCGGTTCGAGCACGCGCAGAAGCTCCCGCAGCGCCAGCGCTCGCCGCAGGGCTCGCACTCCGCGTTCACCGGACCGCGCGCGCAGTTGTCCTCGACGCTCGGCTTCCAGTCGTCGAGGTGCCCCATCAGGTACTCGGGCGAGTCGTCCTCTGCGACGAGGCGCTCGCACGGGAACAGATTGCCGCTCGGCGCGACGGCGACGCTCGTCTGCCCGAGCGAGCACTTGTCGCCCTCCGCCAGCCCGCCCTTGATCGCCGCGAGGATCTTGTTGTCGAACACCGTGACCGACACGATCCGCCCCTTGCGGTACCAGTCGATCATCACGTCCGCCGCGCGCTCGAGCCCGCGCTCCCAGCCCGCGAGCTCCTCGTCCGTGAACGCCGCCTCGTAGCAGGGGTTCAGCCCGACGCGCGGCACGCCCGCCGCGAACAGAAACTCCACCGTCTCGCCGACGAGGTGCGCGTTCTGCGGCGTCACCACCGAGATCGTCTCGAACGGCACCGCGCGCTGCACGAGCACGTCGAGCCCGCGCGCGACCTGCTCGAAGCTCGAGCCGCCGCCCATCAGCGGACGCCCCGACTCGTGCGCCTCGCGCGTGCCGTCGATCGAGAGCGCGACGTACACGCCGAGCGCGTCGAGCTCCCGCGCGCGCGCCGCGTCGAGCAGCGTGCCGTTCGTCGTCACCGACATCTTCAGCCCAACGCCGCTCGCGCTCGCCCGCGCCCGCGCCTCGGTCGCCGACCGCACGAGCTGCTCGTACGCGAGCAGCGGCTCGCCGCCGAAGAACGAGAGCTGCGTCTCTCTCGCGCCCCCCGAGAACGCGAGCTCCACCGCCTTCGCCGCGGTCTCCGGCGTCATGCGCTTGCTGAACTTCGCGCCCGTGTAGCAGTAGCTGCAGCCGAGGTTGCAGTCGTGTGTGAGTACCAGCGTGACGTCCACGTTCGAAGTCTCCCGGTTCTCGCCCACCGTCGGACGCATCGACCTCGATTTCGGTCTGCGCCTTGGCTGCGCGCGCTCCTGATCGCGTCGCGCGTCGACGCCGGACCCCGCCCTCCTCAGTCGGAGAGCGGATCCTCCTGCTCGGGCAGCGCCTCGAGCTCGCTCGCGACCTGCGCCCGCCGCGCCGCCTGCTGCCGCCGCACCGCGTCGACGAGCGGCCCGACGTACGTCTCGAAGGGCGGGCACTGCAGCCCCGTGTTCATCAGCAGCTCCTCGGTGTTCCGGGCGTCGTAGACGACCTCCGTGCCGAGCTGCTCGAGGAACGCCCGCGGCGCGCGCGCGAGCCGGTCGAGCCCCGGCGCCCGCAGCAGCGCCGCCGCCATACGCGTCGGCACCGAGCCGCGCGGCGTCGGCCGCCCAGCCTCGTGCGCGATGCGCTCGAACACGCCGCGCGTCGTCAGCGGGTGCGGGTCGACGAGGTGAAAAGTGCGCCCGATCGAGCGCGGATCGCGCGCGATCGCGCAGCCGGCGTCCACCACGAAGTCCACCGGCACGAGGTTGAGCGGCACATCACCGCGCCCGGGCAGCGGGATGCGCAGATCGCTCGGCGCGCTCAGCAGCAGCTGCACCAGCAAGTACGGCCCCTCGAAGCGGTCGATCTCGCCTGTGCGTGAGTCGCCGACGATCGTCGCCGGGCGGAGCACGGTCGCCGGTACGCGCGCGCTCGCCTCGCGCACGATGCGCTCTGCACGGAAGCGCGTCTCCTCCACGCAGTTGCGGAAGCCCGACTGCGCCGTGAGCTCATCCTCGAGCACGTAGCCGCGCCGCGCGCCCGACACGAGCGCCGTCGACCAGAGCACCAGCCGCGAGAGCTGCGTCGCCGCCTCCGCGAGCTCCACGACCTCGCGCGTGCCGCCGACGTTGACGTGCTCCGCCGTGCGCTTGTCGGCGCCGAGGTACGTGATCGCCGCGCAGTGGTGGATGATCTCCACCTCGCGCGCGAGCTCCCGGAATTCCTTGCCCGAGAGCCCGAGGTCCATCGAGGCGATGTCCCCCTCGATCAGCTGGATGCGCGCCCGCTCGGACGCGTCGAGCTCGCGGAGCGCCTCCTCCGCGCGCGCGCCGAACTTCGCCTGCACGACGCAGGTGACCAGCCCCTCCGGCTCCGTCGTCAGCAGCTTCCGCACCACCCGCCGCGCCAAGAAGCTCGACGGGAAGCCCGTGACCAGCGTTCGTCCAGGCTTCATGTCGCGTCGCCTCTCCCGTCCACGCTTGCGCGCCCAGCAGGGCTCCTGAGCCCGACTTTGTCGAGGATCGCCTCGTGGACCTCCCGCACCCGCGCCTCGAGCGTCGCGAGGTCCCCGCCGTTGTCGATCACCCAGTCGGCCACCGCGACCTTCGCGGCGACGGGCGCCTGCGCCGCGATGCGCGCGCCCACCTGCGCCTCGTCGAGCCCGTCTCGCGCCGCGAGCCGCGCCCGCTGCACGTGCTCGGGCGCCGTCACCACGACGAGCGCGGGGAACATCCGATAGGCGCCGTTCTCCACGAGGAGCGCCGCCTCGTAGAGCACGTACGGCGCGCCGCCCGCGCCCGCGGCCGCGAGGCGCTTGCCGCTCTCGAGCGCGATGCGCGGGTGTGTGAGCCCCTCGAGCTTCGCCCGCGCCGCGGCGTCGCCGAACACGATCGCCCCGAGCGCCTGCCGGTCGAGCGCGCCCTCGCTCGTCAGCACCCCGGCGCCGAACGCCGCGACGACCTCGCGCAGCCCCTCGCTGCCGGGCGCGACGACCTCCCGCGCCACCTCGTCCGCGTCCACGACGGGCACCCCGAGCCCGCCGAATAGGCGCGCCACGGTGCTCTTTCCCGATGCGATCCCGCCCGTCAGGCCCACGACCACGCTCACCCTGTCCGCGTACCACAGAAGCGCGCGGATTTACATCGCGGCGGCGGGACCGGCGCGCCTCAGCGCTCGCCGGCGCTGAACGCCGCGCGGGATTGGCGCACGTCCGTGTACTCGGTGGCGAAGTACAGGATGACGGCGGTGGCCGCCGCGACCACGCCCACGCCGAGCAGCACATCGGTCGTCAGGTTGAGCGACTCGCCCGTGTCGCGGAGCGCGCTCGGAGACCGCGCCGCCGCGCTACCAGCCGCGACCTGCGCCCGCGCGTCGAGGAACGCCGAGTGATTGGCGACGGCGAGCCCGCCGACCACAGCCCCCGCGACGAGCGCCGCGATCCCGACCCCGCCGACCGCCCAGGTCACCGGCGAGCGCTGCGTGACCGGCGGCTCCTCGAGCGCCACCGTCAGCCACCCGCGGGAGTTCTCCTCGATGGAGACCGTGCCCTCGTACGGCGCGAGCCCCGCGTGTTCGACGCGAACCCGGTGCTCTCCGAGCGAAAGCCCTTGCAGCAGCGTCGGCGCGAAGCCCGTCCGCTCGCCGTCGAGCTGGATGAGCGCTCCGGCCGCGCTCGAGGTGATCGTCAGATCGCCCGTCGGAGGCGGGAGCGCCTCGAGCGCGGCCTGCACCTCGGTGCGCCCATCGGGCTCGACGCGGGACATCGTGGTGAACGGACGGAACCCAGGCGCGCGCACCTCGAGCTGATAGAGCCCCGGCGGGACACTCACCTCGAGCGGGCTCTCCCCCTGCGCCACGATCGGACCTCCGGCCTCACGCACCTCGACGGCCGCCTGACTCGTCGCCGCAACGTGCAGGGTCCCGATGATCCGCACCAGCGCGCCCGCCGCCGCGACCTCCGCGCCCTCGCGCGCCTCCACCTGCATCGTCACCGGGCGGTAGCCAGGTCGCTCGAGCGTGATCGTGTGCGCGCCCGGCGGGAGCGCGAGGACCCGCGGCGTGCTGCCGTAGCCGCCGTGCTCGCGCTGGTCTACGTAGATGTTCGCGCCCGGGGGCTCGCTCGTCACCGCGAGGCGCGCGACGGCGACCTCGAGGCGAGCGATCGCCGCGGTCGCGAAGCGGCGTCGCTCGGCGTCGGCGTCGTCGCTCGCGACGTACTCGCGGAAGAAGAGGTACGCGTCGTCCGCGCGATGGAGCAGGTCGAAGCAGACCGCGATGTTGAACGTGATCGAGGGGCTCGGCGCGAGGCGAGCCGCGTCGAAGAACTCGCGCAGCGCCGGCTCGAAGCGGTGGGCCTGATAGTGCTGGCGTCCGAGGTCGTCGTGAAAGCGCGACTCCTCCGCGTCATCCGCGCGCGCCACCGGAGCCCCAGCCAGGACGAGGCAGATCAGCGCGAAAGCAGAACCCGCGGAACGCATGGACCCGAGCATCGCCTGGTGGCCCCGCTCGCACAAGGACGCTGGAATCCGCTTGCTCCGCGCAGCGGAAACCAACGAAGCTCGCGCCGTGCGCCGCACGCTCCCGATGCTGCTCCGAGCCCTCACCGTCCTCACGGTCGTCGGCACGACGCTCGCGGGCGGCACGCTCACCGCCGCCCCGGTGCGCGCCGACGACGCGACCGAGTCGCGCTTCTTCGACGGCGTCGCGCGCGCGGCGTTCGAGCGCGGGCATTGGGCCGAGGCGCTCGAGGCGTTTCTGCGCGCGTACCGCGCCGCTCCGAGCTCCAGCAGCCTCTACAACATCGGCGTCTGCGCGCAGCTTGCCCACCGCGAGGCGATGGCCTTCGCGTACTTCGACGAATTCCTCGCCAGCCCCGACGCCGACCAGTCCCTGCGCGCCGACGCGACGGCCCGACACACGACCCTCGCCGCCCGCCTCGCGCTCGTGCGAGTCGAGTCGGACCCGCCCGGCGCGGAGCTCTACGTCGACCGCCGAGACCTCGGCTCGTTTGGGCGTGCGCCGCGCACGCTCGGTCTGTCGCCCGGGACGCATCAGCTGGAGTTCGTCCTCGCCGACCACACCAGCACGACCGTCGCCGTGACCGCCGTCGTCGGCGTACCCAGCGAGGTCCACGCCACGCTGCCCCCGCATCGGGGACGGCTGACGGTGGACGTCACGCCCGCGACCGCGACGGTGCTGGCTCATCGCGGTGACGCCGAGACGCCGACGCCGCCCGGGCAAGCCGTGACGCTACCCGTCGGGACGTACTCGGTGAGCGCGAGCGCCCCGGGGTACCGCGACGCGTCGGTCGAGGTGCGCCTCGTGCGGGACGCCGACGATCACCGGGCCCTCGTGCTCGAGCCGCTGCCCGCGCGGACGGGGAGACTCCTCGTCACGACCGGAGAGGTGCGGGCGCGGGTGCGGGTCGATGGGCGCGCCGTGGCTGAAGCGCCCGCGCGGCTCGAGGGCATCCCCGTCGGGACCCATCAGGTCGCCGTCTCCGCCGAGGGCTACCTCGAGTGGACCGCGGCGGTCAGCGTCGTCGAAGGTCGCACCGCCTTCGTCGCGGTGACGCTGATCCGGGCTCGGTGAGCGGCCGCGAACTCAGCGCGGCGCGAGCGTCGGCAGCGCCGGGTCGCTCCGCCTGGCAGCGTGCTCGAGCCCGACCGTCACCGTCGGTGGGTCGGAAGCCGTGATGACCCGAGTGACCGGGCGGCGTCCGGCGGCGCGGAGGGTGACCTCGACCGACGCGCCGCCGACGAGCACGACCTCGACGGGAGCCGTCCCGAGGGTCGTCCCTCCTCGCTCGATGGTGGCACCGGGCGGGCTGCTCGCCACGATGCGGCGAACATCCGCCGACGCGGCGACGGTCTGAGGCGGCCTCGCGGGCGCGTCGGGCACGGGCTGCGCGTGCGGAGCGGGCGGTGGCTCTGCCGCCGGAGGCGCGATGGCGCTCGTCGGCGCGGGCGCCTGCTCTGAGCCCGAGCCGCCGATCGTCGCCCACACGACGCCACCGACGCCCGCGAGCACGGCGAGCGCCGCGACGCCGGCCCACAGCTTCCCGCGCGGCTGCCCCACAGGGGCAGCGCTCGGCCCCGCGCTGGAGCTCACCTCGGGCCTCGACCCACGACCCGCGTCCGGGCTGGACTCGAGTGCGGGCCCGGAGCTCGCTCCGACGCCCACCGCAGGACCGGGCAGTGCGACCGCCTGAGCCGTTCCCGACGTGCCTGCAGCCGCCGGCGCCTCGGTCGGGAACGTCCCGCTCCACGCGCCCTCCCAGGCCTCGAGCAGCTCGCGCGCGCTCTGAAAGCGGGCGTCCGGCTTCTTCTCGAGGCAGCGCATGATGACGGCCTCGACCGCCTCAGGGAGGTCCGGGCGGTGCGTGCGCGGCCCTGGCGGCTGCTCAGTCGCGTGCTTGACGATGAGGTCGTAGATCGTCTGCGCCTCGAAGGGCAGTCGGCCCGTCACCAGCTCGTAAAGGATGACGCCCATCGCGTAGAGGTCCGCGCGGTGGTCGATCCCAGCCGAGCCGCGCGTCTGCTCGGGCGCCATGTAGAGCGGCGTGCCCATGATCTGGCCCGTGCGGGTCAGGCGCATCTCGTCCGTGCCGCCCGAGAGCTTCGACAGCCCGAAGTCGACGATCTTCGCTCGCGCGACGCCGCCGTTCGTCGAGAGGAAGATGTTGTCCGGCTTGAGATCGCGATGGACGACGCCCGCCTCGTGCGCCGCGTAGAGGCCAGCGAGCACCTCGCGCGCGATGCGCTGCGTCTCCGCGTCGGGCAGCCACGGGGCAGCCAGGTTGGCCTCCTGCGCCGTCAAGCGATGGCGCAGATCGTCGCCCTCGAGCAGCTCCATCACGATGAAGAGCGCGCCCTCCGCGGTCTGCCCGAGGTGCGTCACGTCGACGAGGTTCTCGTGCTGAATCGAGCTCGCGACGCGCGCCTCGTTCCGCAACCGAGCGACCACTTGGGCGTCGGTGCAGTGCGCGGAGGCGACGACCTTCGCGGCGAAGCGCCGCCCGAGGTGCGTGTGCTCGACGAGGTAGACGGTGCCCATCGCGCCCCCGCCGATACGCCGTATGACGCGGTAGGCGTTGTCGAGGACATCGCCCTCGAGCAGCTCCGGGCTCGACAGACGCGAACGCCCCTCGGGGTTGGAGTCGCTGTCCGCCCGCATCGTGTCGGCGACCTGCGGCAGCCCGGTGTCCGAGGCGCCCGACGTCAGCGAGGTCCCGCTCGAGCTGCCCACGTCGGGGGCGGCTCGGCCGGAGGCACCAAGCTCCGCGCGGTCCTCGTGACTCGTCATCGCGCCGAATGGTAAGCCGGACCCGCGCCCGAGGGAACCACGACGACGAATCCGTGGAAACCCCGGACTCGCGCCGAGATGGATGCTTACATCCTGAAGATCCCGGATCGTCGGCTCCCGCGCGTCCGCCGCCCCCGCGTGAGCCGCGAGCCGGCCTCGGTGCGGCGAAAAAAAAGGGCGCGCCGGACCATTCCGGCGCGCCCCCTCGGTCGGCCTCCGCACGCACCTGCGAGCGCGTGTCCCTGCACGCTCGCCGCCGTCCTCGAGCCTCCCTCAGCTTCGGCCCCGTCAGGGCTCGTCGATGAACGGGCTCGACCCCGGCATCCCGGGCGCGATGCGCGGCTTGGGCGTCGCGGCCGCAGCCCCCGCAGGTGCGACCACCGTGCCGCCCGCGACGTCCTCGCTCTCCGTGCCCCGTCGGCCGCCGCGACCTGCGTAGAGCGACGGCGCGAGCGCCTCCCCGTCCCCCCCGTGCCACCGCACGTACAAGACGCCGCGCCGCACCTCGTCGTACGCGCCGGCGACGAGCGTGAACGCCTGCGAGCGCGT
>CAIUAC010000575.1 GCA_903896985.1 uncultured Sandaracinus sp. | reverse complement strand
TGCCCGTGCCGCGCGGGCCGCTCTGCCTCGACGCGCGCGGGGTCGCGGGCTTCGTCGACGGCACGCTGCGCGGCGCAGCGCGCGCCCGCATCGAGGGTCATGTGACGACCTGCGAGCGCTGCATCGACGAGGTCGCGCTGCTCGCCGCGGACCTGCGCGCGCTCGAGCCGCTGCGCGACGCAGACTGGGCGCCGCGCGAGGTCGCGCTCGCCGCCGCGTGCCTCTCGACGGGGCGCTACCGGGCCGCCGAACAGCTCGCGCAGCGCGCAGCCGACGCCTCGCCGCAGGCCGCGCGGGACCTGACGCGCCTCGCGCAGCTCGGTCAGTCGCTCGAGCGCGGCCGCGCCGAGCGCGCCTCGCCGAGCGTCTCGCAGCTGATCCCGACCGGGATGCCCTCAGACGAAGAGGCGCCGCTGATGGCCCTCGAGGCCCTGGTCTCGGGCGACTCCGAGGCCGCAGCGCGCGCCATCGACGATCACGCCGCGCGCACCGTGCTCGGCGCCCGCCTGCGCCTCCTCGCCCTCGCGGCCTCGCCGGACCCGTCCGCCGCGAGCCGCTACGCCAAGTCCGTGCAGGAGCGCCCGCACCAAGATCCGAGCCTCGCCGAGGACGCCGCCTACGTCCTCGCGCTCCCCGCCGGGCGGACGCTCCCGCGCGAGCTGCTCGTCGCCCGCCTCCGCGACCTGCTGCCCGAGGCCGTCCGCCTCGTGCTCGCCCAAGCGCGCGGCTGAGCCCGCTCGACCGGCGCGGGCGTCAGCCGGCGCGCCTCACGGCACCACGCACGCCGCGCGGGTCGTGTACGCGAGCCCGCCGCGCCCATCGCGCGCGACGAACCAGAAGCGCACGAGCGCGCCGTCGGCGCCCGGCGTCAGATCGGTTGGCGCCCACTTCAGCACCGCGCCGTCCGGCAGCGCGACGGCGTCGCCCTCCCACACCGAGAACTGCCGCGCGAGCGTGCCGCCCGTCGTGAACTGCGAGAGCGTGATGATCTCGCGCGCCATCGTCCCATCGGTGCGCGCGTAGGTCTCGCGCTGCGCGTCGTCGATGAAGAGATGGATCAGCTTCTCGGTCTTCTGCACGTGCACGAGCGGCAGCGCGGCGCCCCCCGCGAGGGACGCGCAGCCCGTCGCCGGCAGCCCGTCCGCCGCGACCTCCCAGGGCGCGTCCGAGAGCGTCGCGAAGCCCGCGCCGAGGGTCGGATTGCGATTCGCAGGGGCGCCGTCCCGCGCGAGCGAGAGCGTGTAGAGCAACGTCGTCGAGCGCGTCGTGCCCGCGCCGCAGGTCGGCTGCATCGCGCCCGGCTCGAGCGTCGGCGTGCCGTTGGTGCAGACGATGCCCGCCGTCGTCAGCGAGCGCCGCGCGCCGAGCGTCGCCGCGTCCGGCAGCGGCAGGTCGAGGGTGATCGGCCGCGCAGCCCCGCCGAAGAGCGCGGGCCCGAGGGCGAGCCCCCAGCCGATCGGCTCCGACTCGCTCCCGGGCGGCTCCGCGAGCAGCACCGTCAGCCGCGCGGTGTCGCCCGGTGAGGGCGCCGCCGTGTCCGGGTCCCCGACGACCTCGGCGCGCACGCCGAGCACGCGCGTGTCGGCGATCTTCCACCCGGAGGCCATGTCCTCGGTGCACGCCGGCACCGCGACGAGCAGCCCGAGGGCGAGCAGCAGAGTTCCGTACTTACGCGCGCAGTTCACAGCTCACCTCGCACACCGAGGCTCGGGATGATGGGGAGTCCGCTGACGATCGAGCTCTCTCGATAGTCGAAGTTGTAGCGAATCCCCTCGGGGTTCTGGTGGTTGTAGACGTTCTGCACGTCGAGATAGAGCGCGAGCTTCCACGCCTGAAAGCGCCAGGTCTTCTCGAGGCGCACGTCGAGCCGATGGAAGAACGGGTTGCGCGCGCTGTTCGCCGCGCCGCTCAGCGGGATGTAGAGGTCGCTGTTCGCGTCGTAGATCGCGCCGATGACGGGCGTCGTCGGGCTGCCGCTGATCAGGCGGAAGGTCGCGCCCGCCTCCCAGCCGCGCCCGAGGCGATACACGCCCGAGACCGTCAGGATATGCGTCTGATCGAAGTTGTAGAGGCGCCAAGGCTCCGCCGGCCCGTCGCGGCGCTCGCTGCGCATCAGCGTGTACGAGAGGAAGCCGAAGAAGCGCCCGACGGGGTTCGCCCGCCCCGACACCTCGAGCCCGTAGACGCGCCCGATGCCCCCGTTGTCGAAGCGCAAGCCGGAGTCCGTGCCGACGACGACGTGCTGCAGGCTCTTGAAGAAGCCCTCGACGCCGAGCGAGTACTGCCGATTGAACGTGTGATCGACGCCCGCGCTGATGTGCAGCGCGCGCTGCGGCAGCAGGTTGGTGTTGCCGATGCCCTGCGCCGTCTCCTGGAATTCGGGCGGCTGCGAGAACATCCCGATGCCGGCCTTGATCGCCCACTGCGGGTCGAGCGTGTACCGCGCCGACAGCCGCGGATCGAAGGACCACCACTTGATCTCGCGGAACCAATCGAGCCGCAGCCCGAGCACGATCTGCAGCGGATCGAACGGGCGCAGCGAGGTCTCGACGTACGCCGCCGGGCGATAGACCGTCTCGGTCGCGCTGAAGCTCAGCTGCGGCTGCGAGGAGATCGGCGTGCCTCCCGGGTTGCCGTCTTGCTGCCGCGGCGCGGGCCCGATGAACAGGATATCCGTCGGACCCGACTCGATGTCCAAGCCCGCGACGAGGCGCACGTTCCGCGAGAGGCGCATCGTCCACTCGGCGCGCCCGTTGATCGGGATGTTGTCGATCTGGATGCGGAACGCGTCGCCGAGCGCGACCCGCAGGTTCGTCGAGCCGAGCGAGAGCTCGAGGTTCTGATCGACGTCGGGCGTCAGCGCGCGCTTCCACGACGCTTGAAAGCGGTGGAACTGCGTCGAGAGGTCGAGGCTGCCGCGGATCGCCGGGTCACCGTCGCTCGACGCCGGGAGCACCGCCTCGAAGCGGTCCGCCGAGCCGTACACCTGCAGGCGGATCCGATCGTGCGTCGTCGGCTTCCACGTGAAGACGCTCTGATAGTCGTAGTAGACGGGCGCCGCCGTCAGGCTGAGCGTGCCCGCCGGGATCACCTCGGTGAGGAAGAAGTCGATGTAGCTGCGGCGCGCCGCGACGGAGATGCTCGCGCGGGAGCCGAGCGGCGCCTCGAGCAGCAGCGAGGCGTCGACGAGGTTGACGTCCGCGACGCCGTGCACCTGATCCATGCGCCCATCGCGCACGCCGACGTCGATCACGCCGCCGACCTTGCGGCCGTAGCGCACCGAGAAATTGCCCGGATAGAAGTCGATCCGGTCGATCATCCGGGAGTTGTAGAAGCTGGTCAGCCCGCCGAAGTGATAGAGGAGCGGGACCGGCTGCCCGTCGAGGTAGACCTGCGAGTCGTTGGGCGAGGCGCCGCGGATCAGCACGAAGCCCGCGAGCCCCGGCGGGCGCCCGACGCCCGGCAGAAGCTCGATCGCGCGGAGCGCGTCGCCGCGCGTCCCGGGGATGCGCGTCAGCTCTTCCGAGGTGATCGTGCGGCGCGTGACCTCGCGCGGCGGCGGGTCGACGCGGGCGACGGCGCTGAACGACTCGATGTCGCGCGCCTCGTCGAGCCGATAGGTCGCGTCCGTCTCCTCGCCGGCGACGAGCGTCTCGTCCTGCTCCTGCGCGTCGTAGTCGCTGACCTCGACGCGGAGGCGCGCGGTGCCGGCCGTCAGCCCGTCGAACGCGAACGTGCCGTCCGGCGCCGTGATCGCCTCGCGAGACGCTTCGCCGGCGCGCACCAAGGTCACGCGCGCGCCGGGGAGCGGCGCGCCGCCGTCCTGCGCGAGCACCCGCCCGACGAGGCGCGCCGGCGCAGGCGCGGGCGGTGTGTCCGGCGTCGCGTCGGGGGGCGGCGCGCGCGAGGGGTCGTCGTCCGGCACGCGGAAGCCGAGCTGAAAGCGGATGCGCGCGGGGATCGCCGCGCCGTTGCGGCTCGCGGGCGTGAACCGCGCGGCGCGCATCGCGGCGAGCGCGAGGTCGTCGAACGCAGGCTCGCCGGGCGCGACGACGCGCGCGTCGGTGACCTCCCCCGCCGCCGAGAGCGTCACCTCGAGGGTGACGACGGGCTCCCGCCCGGTGCCGCGCGCGGCCTCCGGATAGCCCGGCTCGATCGGCGACGCGAGCACCGGCGCGACGAGCGCGGGGGTCGCAGCGGCGCCGCCATCGCGGGTCACGGACACGCCGCCATCGACGGGCGCCGAGGCGCCCGCATCGGGCGACGCTTGCGCGGAAACGG